>JAJDNB010000056.1 GCA_022340905.1 Deltaproteobacteria bacterium
ACCATGGAAGCAATAGAGGGCCAAGCAAGGCTTGACCCTCTATATTTAGGCAGGCTCTGCTTAGAATGTGTAACTGAGATTTAAGGCGAAGATGTGGGCGTCCACATCCTTGAATTTTCCTTCGAGAGGACCTGCTGCAGCCGCGTCATACACGGGATCTTCTCCCTCCCGTCCCAGTTTGGTACTTTGAGCGTCCACGTATTGGTAAGCAATGTCGGCGGTAAATGCCTGGTAGTGCCCACCGAAGCCCACGGCATAAATCCAGCGGTCGCCGCCGGGAATCCGGCAACTGACGGATTTCCTTGGGATGGGGCTCTCGTCATAGGCGACACCGGCTCGAACATCAAGATACTGGTTCACGGCATACTGGGCCCCGAAGCGATAACCCCAGGCGTCATGCCAATCTTCCTCTACGACGAGGCCGGTAGCATTAGTGGGCCCCACCGGCTTATTAAATTTTGGCGCAAGTTCATTCCAGGAGGACCAGTCAGTCCACTGGGCATCGAACTCCAGGGTCAAAGGACCATGGGTCCAGGCCAGCCCGAGATAGGCATTGGCAGGCGTTTTTATACTTGCGTGGAGGGTGGTGTTTGTCAGATTTATTGCTTGAACTTGCGGGCTGAAGTCAAGTTTGCCGTTAATACTGTGGCCGACTTGACTCCGGTAGGAAGCACCAAACTTGAAATTGGCCGGGAGCCAGATCATAAGAGCCGCGTTCCAGCCCCAGTCAACATCATCTCCGCTAAATTTAGCCTCGGGCTCTCCAAACGCACCACCGGTAAATGTCTTGCGCCGCAAGTCGAAATCAATATACTGCATTACCGGCCCGACTGACAGGCTTACTCTCTCGTGGGGTTTGACGGCCAGTACCGGATTGACCGAGAGCGTTATGAGCTCCGCCTTGGTACCGCCCACCATGAAGCGGCCTTCCCAGTCGTTGGGCCAGTTGGTCTCGAGACCGAAGTTTGAAAAGGTCCCTAAGCCAAAGCTGACGTGATCATTTATTTTCTGGGTCAGGTAGGCATTGGGCACAACAGCAACCTTGTCATCCATATTCGTTGTGTCTCCTTCTGAAGTACCTCGAAAGCCAAAGGGGTCAGACGCAGCGGGAGTGCTGCTCTGGAACTTGGCCTGTGGATAGACAAAACTTGTCCCTATGGATACCTGGGTGCCCTCCAGTTGAACAATCCCGGCCGGGTTGAAATACACCGCCGTAGGATCATCTGCCTGCGCCGCAAAGGCATTGGCCATACCCGTTGCCTTGGCCCCCTGCTCATTGACAGCAAAGCCACCTGCGAAAGCGACTAGCGGCAACAGAAAAACGCTGAGTACAGCTATCCATCCCGCAAAGCAGCATTTCTTCATCTCCTTCTCCTTTCTCCCTGGATTCTTAGTATGTATTGTGTTGCGATCAACCCCTGATCGCAATCGGCAACTGGTTTTTCGAATAATATTTAGGTTCTTGAGGAAGTAGTGTCTGAAGAGAATACGTAGTTTATGCTATTTCTTTCACTATCAGATTAGTGGGGAGAATGTCAAGGAAAATGCCTCAAAGAGGCTAGATTTAGAAGGGGGTTACAGGGAGAGTACTTGAAAGTTTCAATAGCGCAGGGTACTTGCTATGGCAATATTTTTCCACCTAACCTTTGACCCGCTCATCAAGGATCTCGGTCAGGCGATCTCTGTAGTTATCCATGGTTCCAGGCTCCACCAACCGGACTTTTACGGGGATTCCAAGGCTTTGTTCCAACTCCGCCCGTGCAACCTGCACCAGATGCTCGAGCCCTTTGATCTCATCGGAAAAGCAGGTTTCGTCCACCTGTACCAGGACTTCCAGAGTATCGAGGTCTTCCAGTCGACGAACGAAGCTCACGTAATCAGGAAGCTTTCCCTGACAGGTACGGGACATGACGGCGTGAATCAGCTGCGGATGGAGCTTTATGCCGCGAATTACCACCAGATGATCGGCCCGACCTGGAACAGACTCCAAGCGGGCAAAAGAGCGGGAGCATGGGCAGATCTCGGTTATGATGCGGGCGAAGTCACCCGTTCTGAAACGGATCAAGGGAAATGCCCTAGCGGTGAGACTGGTAAGAATCAACTCCCCTGCTTCGCCCGAGGGCAAAACCTCGTGAGTTGCCGGATCAATTATTTCGGCAACGAAATGATCCTCGTTGATATGCAGCCCTCGCCGCTCCTTACAATCATAGGCGATGCCGGGTCCTGGCACCTCACTGAGACCGTAACCTCCATGGATATGGATATGCAGAGCTTTTTCCAAGTTGATGCGACCTGGTTCGCTGAGAATTTCACCAATAAGCAACGCCCTTTTGAGAGAAAGGCTGTTGGGATTAACACCCATCCGTGTCATCTCCCTCAGGAGCTGTCGAGCGTATGAGGGTGAGGTCACCAGGACAGAGGTCTTGTAATCGTTCATCACCATCACCTGCTTGGGAATTTCCAGGGTGGTCATGGGTATGACCGAGGCCCGAATGGCCTCTGCCCCCCGCATGAACTCCCTGGCCCAGTTGGCAAGCCCTGTATCGAAGCAAATCTGAATGATGTCGTCAGCACGTACCCCGGCAGCGGTGAGAGCACGGGCTACCATTTCTGTCCAGTTTCCCAGATCAGTATTTGTATAGCCGCTTACGGTGGGATTGCTTCCCGTCCCGGTGGCGGTGTGGATGCGGACAATATCTTTAAGCGGTACTGCGAAGAGGCCATAAGGATAATTCTGGCTCAACTCTTCCCGACTGGTAAGCGGCACCATCTTGAGATCTGCCAGAGACCTGACAGAAGAGGGGTCCATGCAGGCTTCTCCCAGACAATTACGATAAAATGGGACATTCTTGTAAGCCCGATTTAGGGTGGACTGTAATCTTTCCAGCTGGAGCTGGGCCAATTCCTCCCCATCCTGACACTCCATATCTTTATTCCAGATTCGCATTTCTCTAACCTACCGTATGGTGATGTGAGATCTGAGATATGAGATTACTCAGACTCGGTGGTTGAATCCCGAATCGCACCTCTCACATCCCACATCATTTATTTAAACTGTTACCGTATGCCCGTTGTCATGACCTGCCTTCGGTAAACTCACGGTAATCCCGACCCAAATAGGCCCGTTTGACCTCGTGATCTTCCAATAGTTCGGTTGCGCTTCCCTGGAGTATAATTCTTCCTGTCTCCAGGACGTAACCTCTGTCGGCGATTCTCAGAGCAGCCCTGGCGTTTTGCTCCACAATAAGAATGGTCA
>JAJDNB010000189.1 GCA_022340905.1 Deltaproteobacteria bacterium
GGAAAAGAAGAAATATGATTGATGCGCTACACAAAGGAGCCCGCTGACTTCCTTCGCCAACCCTCTCGACTAGCTCGAGGCGGGCTGAGGGCAAACTCACGGGCGATTCTCGTAGAGATCCGGAGGAGCCAGACTAAAACAGGGGTCGTCACGACCCCTGTTTTAGTCTGGCTCCTCCGGATCTCTACGAGAATCGCCCGTGAGCTTGCCCTCAGCCCGCCTCGAGCTAGTCGAGAGGGTTGGCGAAGGAAGTCAGCGGGCTCCTTTGTGTAGCGCATCAATCATATTTCTTCTTTTCCTGTCAGGGCATTGGTCTAGTTCTGAAATTAACCGCGCTTCGTGTAATGGCATGTTTTCATTAGGATATCGACAGAGAAAGATCCCATCCACTTCTTCAGCCTTGGGATTATCTGAGGAGGTTTTGGCGGGCTTGACAACTATTTTAGCTTTTGTGTAGGGGCAACGCACATCGCTTGCAGGATAGGAATTGGCAAAGCAGTACTTGCGGACGAACCATAGGTCTTCTGAGGAGGTTAGGACCTGTTTGATCTTCTTTGTCATCCTTTGTCAGCTCTACACTAATAAGGCGTGCCATCTGAATAAAACGGTAGCTATCGCTTTATCGATTTAGGGGACTCGAAAGGCTTTTCGGATTCGATTTGCAATGCTTCCATGATAGCTAACCGGTGGCACATGTCACAGAGAAAATAAGATCCCCAGGGGATGAAATACTCTCGTCCTCCCTCATCGACCTGACGATAGGTTGCTTTGCAATTGGCACACTGCGTCTGAGAGTTAGTTTTCATTCTAAATGTCTCTTTTTGTGAGTGGATTTAGTCTGTTGGCCCAGAAGAATCGATTATGGTTAACAGGCGCATTCTCTAATGGAGAGGTTGGAACATAAACTGGGGCCGATACAAACCTAGTGGCCCAGTCAAGGACACTATCACTCCTCTTCTGTGAACAGAGTTTGGATATGATTTGGGTCGATGAGAGCCAGCAGTTCTTCTGGGTGTTTATTTGTATTGACCTGATATATCCAGGTCTTATGCCCTTCTACAACCCTTGCATCTTTATAGGCTAACTCCGTACCATTTTTCAGTATCACTGTAATTTTGCTGCCCATATGGATACTACATCCCCCTCCCTGCTTCTGCAGAAATAGAGGCTTTCGAGATCTTTATACCAAGAAAGTATGGAAAGATAATTCTCTAAACCGGAGACTGCTCCAGTTCCCTAATGGCAGTCTTATAGAGTTCCACAAGGGTGTCCCGGTTTTGGTTCATAACGCGGCTGATTTTGCCGAAGTGAGTTTTCAAAAGATGGTCAACTTCAGACCAGGTGCCCTGCAAATGACTCGGAGATTGCTGCAAATCATTGATTTTCTGTTTGAATAGATCGATCATTACTCTGTCCGTCATTTGCTGGACATCCCTTAGGTAATACTCCTCCTCTGCTTTTCTCATAGCTCAAACCCCCTGTATCCCACAAACCTGCAATTCACCGAAACGGATGAACCGAAGAGCGTCCCCAATATACCTTCGTACTATTATAGAAATTTGGCGGGTGAATAGAAAAAAAATAATGCGGTAAATATCATTATCAATGAGTGACTAGAAATCACTATTCTTGGAGGGATCTGAGATAGGATCTAAGATTGACCTTCTTGTTTTTAAGACCCAGTTTGCTTCTTATGTGGTATCGGTGCGACCGGATCGTGTTTTCTGATGCATTGAGTAACATTGCAATTTCTTTAGAACTTTTGCCATCCTTGATGAGGCTGGCAACCTTGATTTCTGTGGGAGTAAGACTCATGAATCTCGATGACAACCTGGTTACAAAGGGGGAAAAAATCTCATTCATGTTGGATTCCAGGATGCCAATCAGGGTCATTTGATCGGAATGCAAACCACTGTTCCTTAGCTTTTCCACATAAGGCAGAATCAGTTCTCTGACATTGGCAAGGATATTTTCTTCAAAATCAGTCTTGTCTTCTTCTCTCCGTTTCAAAAGAACATTCAGTGCAGCATTGACCTCCTCTAAATGTTGTGATTTTTTCAGCAGTTCCGCTTTGCTTTTACGAAGTGCTTCCTGTGCTCTTTTTTGCTCGGTAATGTCGAAAAAGACTCCACTCACATAATCGATCTCCCCCCTTTGATCACAAAGAATCATTGCCCTTTCCTGTATCCAGAGAGTACCCTCACCCTTAGTCTTGATTCTGTATTCCCGAGTATACGACTTATCAGTCTTCAATGCTCGAATAAAGGATTCCCTTGCACCGGCAAGGTCTTCTTCAACAACCAAGTCAGACCATTTCATCCTTCGGGAGTTAAATTCTTTCATACTATACCCCGTCAGTGCCTCAATTTTTTCATCAACAAAATCTACAGACCAGTCTTTGTATCCCTTGTAGACAACGCTCGGTAGATTTTCCACCAACATCCTGTACTTCTCCTCACTCTCGCGTAAATATTCTTCTCCCCGCTTGCGCGCGGTAACGTCTCTCAAAACTGCCTGCCGTGCCGGTTTTCCCAGATAGAAAATAGGGTTGACTGAGATCTCAACATCGAACTCGGTTCCGTCCAGCCTCAGCGCTTTAAATTCGTAACGGTTGAGCTGATCCTTTCCTCTCTCCCTTTCCAGACCTCTTTGTACCAAAAGGTCTCGATACTCGGGTGATACGAACTTGGTAAAATTTTGCCCTATAACCTCCTCTGCTGTAGAGGCGCCATACATATCCAGCAAGGCCTGGTTGGCGAATTTGATCTCAGTTCCCTGTACTATGAGTATGCCATCAATAGAGCTTTCAACGAGTCTTCGGTACTTTTCCTCGCTCTCCTGAGATTCCTTTTCTGCCAATCTCTGCTCAGTGATGTCCAAGGCAATGGTGCCAAGCAGAACAGATTCATCTATCTGCCTGATGGGAAACTTGAAGGTCTGATACATGCGCTCTACGCCGCTACTGTCTGTGTGTGATTCCGAAATTGTAATAGGCCCTTCCCTGAAGGCTTTCAGATCATCAGCTCTAACACTTTCCGCTCTCTCTTGTGGTAAGTTTTCAGAAGGGGTTCGGCCAAGCCAATCTTCCGCACCGAAATGGTCTTTGAGATACTTGTTAACATACAAGACTCGACTGTCTTCGTCCTTCATCAAGACTGCAGCAGGTAGATGGTCCATGAATATTGTAAACCGCTGTTCACTCTCCTTTAGGGTCTCTTGTGCTCGTTTGCTTTCAGTGATGTCAAGTGCTGTGAAAATTACACCTCGTGCTAGATCATCAGGGTCAAGAGCAGACGAACATAGCAAAACATCTATTGCTCTGCCATTTTTGCATTTAAAACGCGTTTCTATAGTACCTATCCCACGCTCCTTTATCTCTGGGTATTTAACCCTCCCAACACGATCAAACTCCTCTTCGCTTTCATACAAGATTCTGGCACTTTGCCCTACCAGTTCGTCCGCAGAATAACCGAGCATTGCGCTCATGTGCTGACTCACCCAACCAAATACTCGATTTTTTACGAGACCAATGCCGGTTGGTGCAGCGTTCAGTATGCTTGTTATGTAGATTTCGCTCTCCCTTAATCGCTCCTCCACGAGTTTGCGATTTTGTATCTCTCGTCTGAGTTGCTCGTTGGCTTCCATCAGATCTCTGGTACGTTCTTCGATTATCTGTTCCATGTCATCACGCGCCTGGCAAAGTGCCTCTTCAGCCAGCTTCCGGGCCGTAATGTCGCGACCTACAGATTGAAACTCTTTGATTACTCCCTGCTTATCGAAAATCACTCTGTTGGTCCACTGTTGCCAGTGGGCTTCTCCATTCTTGCCCATAACCTGGTGTTCATGCGTGGCTACGGGGTTTTCTGGGCCGAGTGAATCGAAGTGCGCCTTTACTCTTTCCCTGTCCGCAGGGGGAATCAATGGCATGAAACTAGTGCCAATCAAATCCTCCCGTCTCTTGTTGAAGAACCTACAGTAGGCCTCATTCACAAAGGTTAGTGTGCCATCAGGATCAAAACGACAAATGAGCTCCGTTTGATCCTCGACGATGGTACGGTAGCGTGCTAGGCTCTCACCAAGGGTCATTTCAAGCTCACCGCGCTCGACTTCTATATCGCGCAACATTTGACGGAGTTCATTTAATTCTTTGGCAAGCTCTTCTTTACTTTTGTTTTCTTGATCCATCACATATTCCTCTCAAAAATTAAACTATTAAATATCCCAGCTTTAAGATGGACAGCTGACTAAATTAATCTTTTCCTGAGCAGCAATTAATGTCTATCCGGAAATCCGAGATTCCCGGATAGCGCTGTCAGCATTCAGTCCCGCCCAGGCAGGATCAGTTTGCCGTGTCGTATTCACATGTATTTTACTGAAAGCTGAACGCTGATAGCTGATCGCGCTCATCTGAAAACGGCGGTTTTCGGATGAGCAGTAATGAGCAATCTGGAACAATGACGATAGTAGAGAATTCGAAAACGCCGCTAATTTGGCAGTTTACTAATTAAGATGGTCTTGTAGCAACTGAAAATGTAGAAAACCCCATGATGTAGAGCTTGACTAATTTACAAAGGTAAGACAATTTCAAAAATATGAAATTATTAAATAAATAGGAAATTCCATTCCCCCCCTTTGCCGTGCCTCGAAAAGAGTGGATTAATCTTGAAACGTATGGGGTTTCCAGTTATACTTAAATTCTTGTGAAATTTGGAACTTTAGGGCTTGCTATTGTTTTGCCAGCAGTAATTTTTTCAGTTAATATAGTCTCTTACGAGAGGATAAAAGGGATGATTGAGATCAGAATTCATGGCAGGGGTGGCCAGGGTAACGTGGCAGCTGCTGAACTGCTCTCCATAGCAGCGTTCAAGGATGGCAAGTTTGCCCAGGCGTTTCCTTCTTTCGGAGCTGAGCGCATTGGCGCTCCAGTGCAGGCCTTTGTCAGGATCGACGACAAGAAGATTCGCACCCGGGAGGAAGTACGAACCCCAGATTACCTCATAATCCAGGACTCATTCTTAATCGGCGCGGTGCCTGTTTTGGATGGGATAAAGCCCGATGGCTTAATCGTTGTCAATGCTGAACAGGCCCCTGAAGACTTGAACATCAAGACGACCGCGAGAGTGGAAACCATTCCTGCCACTGAAATCGCCCTCGAGATCATCGGCAGGCCCATACCCAATGCGATCATGATCGGGGCATTCTGTACTCTCACAGGCCTGGTGAGTATCGGCGCGGTCCAGGAAGCGATTATGGAGAAGTTTCCCGGCAGGGTTGGTGAAAATAATATAGCTGCCCTGGAAAGGGCTGTGGAAATCATGGAGAAGAAAAAAGATGCTTAAGCAGATTGAAGGATCTCATGCTGTTGCCGAAGTGGTATCCTACTGCCGTCCCAATGTTATTTCTGCCTATCCTATAACGCCGCAAACACACATCGTTGAGGAGCTGGCTAGCATTGTGGGCAGAGGGGACCTGGATGCAGAATTTGTCAATGTGGAGAGCGAATTCTCCGCTGCCTCGGTTGTACTAGGGGCCAGCGCCGCCGGGGCCCGGGCCTACACTGCCACCACATCCCAGGGTCTCATGCTCATGAGCGAGGTGATCTATTGCATCGCCGGGATGCGCTTGCCCATTGTGCTTACCTGTGCCAATCGGGCAATATCCGCGCCATTGAGCATCTGGAACGATCAGCAGGATTCCATGGCGGTCAGGGATGCGGGCTGGATCCAACTCCATGCGGAGGACAATCAGGAAGCTTCGGACCTCCACATCCAGGCCTTCAAAATTGCCGAACAGACTTTTTTACCTACCATGGTCTGCATGGACGGTTTTATTCTCACCCATGCTTTTGAGCCTGTAGACATTCCCGAGCAAAAAGAGGTGGATGCCTTCTTACCTGCCTTCAAGCCGAAACATATTGTTGATCCCCGGTGGCCGAGAGGTATCGGTCTTTTTGCCGATCCCAGGTTTTACATGGAGACGCGCTACATTTTACACCGGGCTCTGGAGAAATCCCAGGAGGTCATAAAAGAGGTCAGTGCTGATTTTGCCAAGGTATTCGGCAGAGAGAGCGGCGGGTTCATCAAGACCTACAAGCTTAAAGAGGCAGACCTAGTTATCGTTTCCATGGGCTCGGTGGTAGGTACTATAAAGGAACTAATCGACAAACTGGAAGAAGAGGGGAAAAAGGTAGGGCTTTTGCAGATATGTTCCTATCGGCCTTTCCCGCGGAAAGAAGTTTATAACGCCCTCAAAGACAAGACGAACATCACAGTTCTGGAAAAATGTATTTCCTTGGGAAGGGGCGGTATTCTCGCCAGCGATATTCGTTGGTCTTTTCCAAGGGCGGAGAAAAAGGAGCGTAACATAAGCAGTTTCGTTGCCGGTCTGGGAGGCCGCAATATATCCATTGATGACTTGCGCTACATGGTAGAAAAGGTAGAGAAAGAGCCCGTGGAATTCGGGTTTTTGGGCTTGAGGAAAGAACTCATAGCAGAGAAAGATATGTAATCATGACAGAAAAATCAAGATACCTCGAAGGTGTTGAAAAAAAGGATTTATTCGCCCACGGGCACAGGGCCTGTGGTGGCTGTGGTCAAGCCCTTGCCGCCCGCTTGGTTCATGATGCTGCGGGGGAGAATACCATTGCCTGCGTTGCCACCGGCTGTCTGGAAGTTTTCAGTTCACCCTATCCGGATCCTTCCTGGCGCATTCCCTTTTTGCACAGTCTGTTCGAGAATTCTGCCGCAGTGGCCTCGGGCGTAGAGGCAGCCTATAAGGCCCTTGGAAAGGGACCAGTGAACATCATTGCCCAGGGGGGCGACGGCAGTACCGCTGACATAGGCTTTCAGTCCATCAGTGGAATGTTCGAGCGAGGCCACAATGTGCTCTACGTCTGCTACGATAATGAAGCCTACATGAATACCGGGGTGCAGCGCTCCAGCTTTACTCCCTATGGTGCTCGAACCACTACAACACCAACGGGTAACCGGACCCGGAAGAAAAATTTGCCCATGATTGCAGCGGATCACGGTATTCCCTATGTGGCCACTGCCACGGTAGATGATTTCAGGGATCTGCAGCAAAAGGTAAAGAAAGCCCTTAGCATTGAAGGTCCCAAATATATCCATATTCTGGCTCCCTGTCCGCTGGGATGGGGGCATCACGGTGAGCTAACCGTTCAGGTTTGTCGGCTGGCCAAAGATACCGGCCTGTTTCCCATATTTGAAATCGTAGATGGCAAGCTTACCAATGTAAGAAAGATTCCAGTGAAAGTGCCGGTGGAGGAATACCTGAAATTACAAGGTAGGTTCAAGCACCTTTTCAAAAGAGGCGTTCCCGCAAAGGAAGTTGCCGAGATTCAAGAAATTGCCAACGAGAATATTGAGAGGTTTAATTTGTAAATAGCCGAAATCACCCCCACCCTATCCCTCCCCCATCAAGGGGGAGGGAACTCGAGATAGATCTCATCGTTCCCCCCCCTGCCGGGAGGGGGTTAGGGGGAGGGGGAAAGTAGAGAGGATGAAGCTCTTATGGACAAGCTACCTTTAGGACTAGCTCTGGATTTACGTAATGTCGTTCCATACAAGACCGGCTCATGGCGAACCCTGATGCCGGTGAATATCATGCATACCCCGCCTTGTACCCAGGAGTGTCCTGCAGGCAATGATATTCGTGGGTTTCTCAGGACCTTGGCGGAAAAGAAGGACTATGAAGAAGCCTGGCATGTGTTGACCCGAACCAATCCAATGCCGGCAATCTGTGGCAGGGTCTGCCCCCATCCGTGTGAGGAGGGGTGCAATCGCCGGGATTTTGACTCGCCTCTGGCCATCAACAGTGCGGAGCGCGCCGTGGGTGACTACGGTTTGGAAGAAAATCTGGAACACAAAAAGCTTATTGCTGCGAGAAAAGAGAAGGTGGCAGTAATCGGTTCCGGCCCGGCCGGCCTCTCCTGTGCCTTCCATTTGGCCAAACGGGGCTTCAAAGTGAAGATCTACGAAGCCTATGGTGAGCCAGGCGGCATGATGCGCTATGGTATCCCCTCCTATCGCCTGCCAAATTATATTCTTAGACAGGAGCTTGAAAACATTCTCAAGCTCGGGATTGACCTGGAGTGTAATGTCAAGGTCGGCGTCAATATACCCATGGATCAACTCATGCAGACCTACGATGCAGTATTCCTCGGCATTGGAGCTCAGAAGGGAATGTCCGTCGATATTCCTGGCGAGGATAGCAAGAATGTCTACACTGGTGTGGAGTTTCTCAGGGAAGTCAACAGCGGTAAGTACATGAATGTGGGCAAAGATGTTGTAGTCATCGGCGGCGGCAATACGGCCATGGACTGTGCCCGGGTGGCAAAACGGCTGGGAGCCAATGTGAGCGTGGTCTATCGTCGCACTCGGGTAGAGATGCCAGCCATTACAGCGGAGATCGATGAGGCCATGGAAGAGCGCGTCATGTTCCGCTACCACACCAATCCGGTGAAGATTATCAGTGATGATGGTAAAGTGGTGGGCATCCTCTGCGTCCAGATGGAGCTAAAAGAACCCGATGCCAGCGGTCGGGCCCGACCGGTCCCCCTACCGGGCTCAGAGTCGGTTATTCCGGCCGACACGGTAATCCTGGCTACGGGTCAGTCAGCAGACTATGACGGCATCGAGGTCCAGAAAAGAGACGGCAAATGGGTTGCCACCAGCGAAACGCTCATGACTAATGTGGACGGAGTATTTGCCGGTGGTGATGTGGTCCTGGGGTTGGAGACGGTTTCGGCGGCCATAGGGCAGGGAACCCGTGCAGCCTCTGCCATCGAGGACTACATCGACGGTAGTGTGGAGAGCCGGCTGTCACGACCGCCGGTTATCTACTCCAAGGACCTCAATACCTATTATTATCAGAAAAAACGACGTTTTGAGAAGGAAGCATTGCCCATTCACATGCGGTTGAAACATTTCAAAGAGATCTATCCGCCTCTTGATCCTGAGGCGATTATCGATGAGGCTGGAAGATGTTTCAGCTGTGGACTGTGTTTTAACTGTGGCAACTGTTTCATGTACTGCCCGGACAATGCCGTGAAGATCTCTCCAAAAACCGGGCTGTATGAATTCGACTTGGATTTCTGCAAGGGATGTGGTCTCTGCGCCAAAGAGTGTCCCTGCCACTACATTCAGATGACGTTGGAGAAATAACGAAGCATAGGGCAAAGAGCATAGAGCATGGGGTAGAATTGAAAGGCCCTCCATTTCCGGAGGGCCTTTTTGCTTTAAAATCGCCCTAAGTAAAGGGAGATTGTTTTTTCTTAGCCAGAACTGCTTTGTGATCTTCGTGTTCTTCGTGGTGAAATACAATAGGTTGGTAGTGGATTTCGCTTAGAAATAAAGTTTGAACTCCATGAAGTAAAAATCGGGGAAGGTGCCGAATTCACTTCTGAGTTTCACCTCTCCGGAAGAATCTCTTGTGGGGCGGTCACCGAAATTAACGCTGGCTCCTAATATGAGGTCCGTGTTATTGGAGACCGACCAGGTCAAGATGGGCTGGATTTGAGCAGATGGGTCCTCCCACGAATATAATGCGGTAAATTGACCGGTAATGATGGGTATGAACTCATAGCTAATGAGAAAGCCGGTTAAGTGGCGGCTCATTTGCAGTATGTTGCCGCTGGCGAAGCGGACGAAAGAAGCGTCCAGATCATTGGAGTCTCCCGCCCCGTTATAGAAGTACTCGATTTCAACGGTGAGGGTGTTTTCAAAACGATGACCAAAGCCAACCACACCGGTGAAACTGTCCTCAACCAGATCTCCCTCAAGGGGGGATGGCAGTGGTTCGCTATCCCGAGCCCAAAAGTAGGCAGCCTCTGCCCTGGCTTCAACGGGCCCAATCTCACCCACTGAACCGCCGCCAAGTTGATAGCCACCGTAGATCTTGCCACCTTGTATGGCCAGGTCCCAGTTATGCAGGGTGGTAAAGGTCCTGGCAATCAAGGATGAACCGTACCACGATGCATTCAAAGTCCCATGGTCACCGTACTTTCCAGAGTAGTCGAGTTCTCGGCCCGCAACCCCAATTAGATTAATGCCGGTAAAGGAGCCCAAAGTGATATCCATTCGCAATGCATCCACTCCCGCCTTGTAGTCTCGGTCAAACTGTCTGGGGTCGAAGGGCAGAAATATGTCAAGGGGATTCCAAAAGTAGGCCTTGCCAAATGTTATGGGTTGGCGCCCAGCGGTAATGTCGGCCTTGGCAAGAGTCGCCCTGAGATTGAACCTGTCCAGCCACATAGAGGCCGAACCATTGCTAGTCTTATACCAGTCCCAGGAAGCGTCCAGGGCCCTATAACGAGTGTCTGTTCCATCGGTGCCAAAAAAAGAGGCCCCGGTTTCTCGTCGGTTGCTGAAATAAGTATATGACTGTAGCCCGTGCACTTCATAATGTAACTCTTCGGTAGGCCTACCTGCAGCTATTAAGCGCAACACATTTTGGGAAGTTTGATCTGTACTGTTGTTGTCGAAAAAGGGCTTGAAGTCGTAGTTATCTATAAAGAGATTTGTGGTGCTCAGTCTGCCGTCCAAGCCAAAGGTGGATTCTGTGTCACCAACCAAAGCCCAAGCCGTCTTAGGGGTGACAGCGAAGGTAGCACAAACGACCGCTGCCACTATCACTCGAAAAAGGTGGATTAGGAAAGGATGTGAGTTGTGGGATGTGAGATGTGGGATATTTCCACTTCTCTCTAGTATCTCAATTCTCATATCACATATCTCACATCTGTCTCTGGACCGACAAATTCTCAATGAGCTTGGTCATTAAAAATAACACCGTCCCTGATTTGCAGGAGTCGACGGGCTCGCTTCATCACTGCCTCTTCGTGGGTGGAGAAAAAGAAAGTTACTCCTTTTGTCTCGTTCAACCTGCGCATGAGGTCCAGCAAAGACTTGCCGGTATCAGAGTCAACATTGGCGGTGGGTTCGTCGGCCAAAACCAGAGCCGGCTCTGATACTATTGCCCGAGCGATAGCCACCCGCTGCTGCTGGCCACCGCTAAGCTGCCGGGGATAACGATTCTCCAAACCTTCCAGTCCTACCTCTTTGAGCACCTCCCTCACTCGCTCCCTCCTTTCGGCATTGGGAATTCCCTGGAGCATGAGCACGTACTCAGCGTTCTCCAAAGCAGTGAGAACCGGAATAAGATTGTAGCTCTGAAAGATGAAACCGATTCTATCTCGACGCAAGAGGCTGAGGTCAGTCTTGGAGAGGGTATTGATTTCCCGACCGTCAACCTCTACTCGACCCGCGGTAGGTCGGTCGAGACCGCCGATTATGTTTAACAGGGTTGATTTGCCTGAACCCGATGGGCCTGCCATTGCAGTGAACTCACCGGCTTCAACCATTAGGTCAACTCCCCGCAAGGCGTGGGTGAGAGCATCTCCTTCCCCATAGTCTTTGGTTACTTTTTGCAAGCTAACTATGTTTGTCATGGATTCCCCCTATCGCAGCTGATCGACTATTGACAAACGGGTGGCGCGGTGCATTGGAATGAGGCTCAAGATTAGCGTAGCTGCAAAGACAAGACCCCCCGTACCCAAAAGGAGTCCTATAGTTACCCGGGCATGCATCTTGGTGCTCACGGCAAAACCCGAAATAGTGAATCCCTTTTCTAATAGGGAACTCAGATCTATGCCCCATACTTGGACTGCCCAAGCCGCCAGTCCACCAACGACTAGACCGAGTGCACAGCCAATGAGTCCCAAGTAAACCGACTCCATGAGAATTTGAAGCCTCAGAAGCAGGGGGTTTGTCCCCAAGGCCAACACAACCGCGAACTCACGCTGTCTTTCCAATACAGACATAAGAATAGTGTTGAATATGGTAAAGAGAATCAAAAAGACCAGGATTGCTTGGAAGATCAAATTTGAACCTCTGTCCAATTTTATGTAGGAGGCAATCTCCGGTATTACTTCCTGCCAGGGAAGGACTGCAATGTCTTGTTGAGACACCATCGTCCGAGTCTTCTGCAAAACGGCCTCCTGCGCCTGGGGAGTTTTTAAGACCACTCCCAACTGAGTAGCTCCTTCCTCGGGAAGATCGAAAAGGCGGCGAGCAAACGCAATGGGAGCCTGAATGAAGTATCCGTCGATTTCCACCGAGCCTGTTTTAAAGATCCCCCTGACCCTGCACAGTTCGTCCACCAAATTACCGGCTATATCGTTTGTGGTTATGACCATCTTTTTGCCCACTCCGAGTTTTAACCTTTTGGCAAG
Organism: Deltaproteobacteria bacterium; assembly: GCA_022340905.1. Classification (GTDB taxonomy): domain Bacteria; phylum Desulfobacterota; class Syntrophobacteria; order BM002; family BM002; genus BM002. Next base: position 12,248 of record JAJDNB010000189.1, read on the forward strand.
TCCACTCCCGATAACAACCCACGGACCATCTTGATTGTTCAGATATCTGCCCTCTACCATATGGCGAACTACAGGCGAGGTATGGAGTTCTACTGAAGGTTCTATCCCCATCAAAGTGACGCTAACGTCTCCCGAAGCGGATCGGGCTATGCCTTGGCCTAAAATGATCAGCTTGGTCCTTTCAACCTGGGGCAGTCTTTCAATCTGGGACCGCAGAGATTCTGGAGCCTCGAACCAGATATCGACAGCCGGTCCACTGCGATACCTGGGGCTTTCCAGAGTGATATGACCAGCTTGCATTCGAACGACCTGGTCTATAAATTGGGCATAAACACCTTCGGCAATGGCAATAAAAAAGACTGTGCAGGCCAGACCAAAACCAATGGAAATGATGGTGATCAGGGTCCGCCTGCGGTTACGCCATATGCTCCGCCAAGCTAGTCGAACGATCACGGTATTTCCCCCTTTATGTCAGGCATGGTCTAAGGAGCCACTCCCCTACACAGCTATGAAGTATGGTAAATCCCAAATCCGAATATCTAAATCCTGAACAAATTCAAATTATCAAAATCCTAATGACCAAAACAAAAAATTCTAATTGCTCCTGCTGTTTGGAGCATTTGAATTTTGAATTTGTTTGGTGCTTCGGATTTAGAATTTGGGATTTGACTTATCCCTCTGCGTTATTTGTTCATTGCATCTTGCCGGTCCTGGAATTACGAGGACTGCTATGGTCTATGTATTGCCTTGACCGGATCCAATCGTGCTGCCAGAGCTGCCGGATAAAGGGAGGCGACCAAGCCAATGATCAGCATGAGCGCCACCGGAAGATAGACCATTTTGGCGCTCATGGTTGCTCTCCAGATAGGGTCAAAGGCGACACCACCCACCGAGTAGGTGGTGGCGAAGATGCTGAGATCAAGACCGACTTCCTGTAGATAGTAGGATCCTGCCAAGCCAAAGATTGTTCCCAAAAGCGTTCCCAAAGCAGCCAGTACTAAAGCCTCGGTGGCAACATCTCTGATGATCCGCCATGGAGTGGCCCCTAGAGCCTTGAGAACTCCAAATTCTCGGATTCGCTCATACGTTGCCATGAGCATGGTGTTCATCACGCCCATCCCA
>JAJDNB010000197.1 GCA_022340905.1 Deltaproteobacteria bacterium
GGTGGAGGCCACGGTGAGAAGCGGCTCGCTTATCACGGCAAGAATGGCTCTGGATCAGAATCGTCAGGTTTTTGCCGTACCAGGTTCTCTTGGCAGGCCGGTAGTCGAGGGGCCGCACCGCCTGATCAAAGAGGGGGCCAAGTTGGTGGAGAGTGGTGAGGATATAATTGAAGAACTCCTGCCCATGTTGGATCGGAGGTTGCATAGGAACATTGAAAGGCTACCAACTGGCGAGCAACCCGAACTGAATGAAAAGGAGCAACAGCTTTGGGAACTCTTGGGCATGGATCCTTTGCACATCGACGCAATTGCTAGCGCGGTGGATCTTGCTTTGGCCGAAACAGCGGAACTCCTGTTGCGACTTGAGATCAAAGGATTGGTGAAACAGCTGCCAGGTACATTTTTTGTAAGAGAATTTTACCCTTAGGTTTTTGTTGTTATATTAATGGTGAACTAAGTAATGGAGTGATGGAGTATTAAATTGAAGTGCCAGGTTTCAGTGTTCCCCGCTGCCGCTTCGCTTCAGGCGGGATTTCCGCTCCGCTCCAACAGGTTTCAGCTCTTGTTTTTTTCTTTCCTGACACCTGAAACCTAGGCCTGATATTTGGTGCTTGGAATTAGGGATTTTCTAGTACTCTAACACTCCAATGCTACAATCGATTTTAGACTAGACAATGCATCGAGGACACTGAATGGGCAAGTCACTGTTGATCGTTGAATCACCCACCAAGGCGAGAACTCTCAATCGCTACCTCGGAAACCGTTTCGAAATCCGGGCCTCTGTAGGACACATCAAAGATCTGCCGGAAAATGAACTCGGGATCGATATCAACAATGGATTCGAGCCGGACTACAAGGTGATCAAAGGAAAAGAAAAGGTCATCAAAGATCTTAAGAAGGCGGCGAAGGTCGCTGAAAATATCTACCTGGCACCGGATCCGGATCGAGAAGGAGAGGCAATCGCCTGGCACATAGCAGAGGAACTGCGGTCATCGCAAAAGGATATTTACCGAGTTCTTTTCAACGAATTGACCAGAAATGCTATCGAAAATTCCTTGAAAAAACCTGGAGAACTCGACCGGCAAAAATTCGAGGCCCAGTTGGCCAGGAGGCTCTTGGACAGACTGGTTGGCTATCAGATTTCTCCTATTCTTTGGGATAAGCTCCGTCGGGGCCTGAGCGCCGGTCGTGTTCAATCCGTAGCCCTCCGTCTCATCTGTGAGCGTGAAGCTGAAATACTGGCCTTCGACAGTGAGGAGTATTGGACTATTACCGCATTGTTGGAAGGGGAGGTGAAGCCACAATTTGAGGCTCGGTTGTGGCGAAAGGGTGGCGAGAAGATAAAAGTATCCAACCGAGAACAGGCCTCAGAATTGGTGGCCGCCCTGGAGCAGATCAGCTACCAGGTCGTGAAGGTTGAAAAAAAGAAACGGACACGGTCACCCGCTCCGCCCTTCATCACCAGCACTTTGCAACAAGAGGCGGCTCGCAAGCTGCGGTATACAGCTCAGCGGACCATGGCCATCGCCCAACGTCTTTATGAGGGAATCGAGCTTGGTACAGAAGGTGCCGTGGGTCTCATCACTTACATGCGAACGGATTCTACCCGGATCGCCAAAGAGGCGGTTGCAGATGGGCGTAACTGGATCCAGAACAATCTGGGCGCGGAATATCTTCCCACAAAGGCCCCCGTATACCCCAGCCGCAAAGGGACGCAGGATGCCCATGAGGCAATCCGTCCAACCGCAGTTGCCCGGACTCCCGAGGAAATGGCACCCTACCTGAAGAAAGAAGAGTTGGCACTTTACGAATTGATTTGGAAAAGATTCGTGGCAAGCCAGATGAGTCCGGCTCAATTGGATCAAACGGTCATACAGGTTGCCGCCGGTGAGTTCATTTTCAGAGCTAGCGGGACTGTGATCCGTTTTCCAGGATTCATGCAGCTTTACATCGAGGGATCTGACAATGGCGACACCGGATTAGAAGAGGGGTTGAAACTTCCAGATCTGGAAGAGGGCAGTTTGTTGAAATTGATAGAGCTGATACCAAAGCAACACTTCACCCAGCCGCCGCCCAGATTCACCGAGGCCTCACTTATTCGCGAACTGGAGGAGAAAGGGATCGGAAGGCCGAGCACCTATGCCAGTATCATGGGGGTTATTCAGAAAAAGGAGTATACCAAAAAAGAGAAAGGGCGATTCATCCCCACCGAGTTAGGTATGCTGGTGAATAACTTGCTGGTGGACAATTTCCCCGAGGTTCTGAACGTTGCTTTTACTGCCCAAATGGAGGCAAAGCTTGATCAGGTGGAAAGCGGCAGTCAAGGCTGGTTACAGGTGCTTGAAGAGTTCTACCAGCGATTCCATCAGGCGCTGGAACGGGCCCAAACAGAAATGACAGACGTTAAAAGAATAGGAGTACCCACTGACATCGACTGTGAGCAATGCGGCAAAAAGATGCACATACGGTGGGGAAAGAATGGGCTGTTTCTTTCCTGTTCCGGATATCCTAATTGCAAGAATAGCAAAAATTTCGCTAGGGACGATAAGGGGAATATAAAAGCAGCAACTGAAGGTGAAGTGAGGGGGAAGTGTGAGCTTTGTAATCGGGACATGGTGGAAAAGAGTGGGCGTTTTGGAACCTTCTTGGCCTGCACCGGATACCCTGAGTGTAAAAATACCCGTTCTCTCAAAGAGGATAAGGGAGAGGGAAAAGATAAAAAAGTTCAATACACCGACGAAATTTGTGAAAAATGCGGCGGACGTTTTGTCGTCCGCAAGAGCCGCTTAGGTATCCCGTTTCTTGCCTGCGAAAAATATCCCGATTGCAGGAATACTCGGTCAATTGGCACGGGGGTGGCCTGTCCTCAACCGAGCTGTGAGGGAGAACTGGTGGAGAGAGCATCCAAGAAGGGGAGACGGTTCTATGGTTGCAGTAAGTTTCCCAAGTGTAGATTTGTTTCTTGGTCGAGGCCGGTGGACAAAAAATGTCCTCAGTGCGGCAATTCTTACATGGTAGTTCGGCAGAGCAAAGGGGAAGAATACCTCGCCTGCCCAGTCAAATCATGCGGGTACAAAGAACAGCAGAAGGCAAGCTCTTGACGTGATTGGGTTTCACCACAAAGAACACAAAGAGCACAAAGTGAGGCTAAAATAGGAAAGCTTTCTTTGTGTACTTAGTGACCTTTGTGGTATGGGGACTAAACTATGGACATAGGTGCTGTGATTCTAGCCTTTTGGGTCTTTGCTGTGGGGGCAGCGGTGGGCAGTTTCCTTAATGTCTGTATAGTGAGACTTCCCAAGGGACAATCTTTGGTCAAACCCGGTTCACATTGTCCGGTTTGTCAGAAACCTATTCGTTTCTACGACAATATCCCTTTGCTCAGTTACTTGCTTCTCCGAGGTAAATGCCGCAGGTGTAAGGCGCCCATTGCACCAAGATACTTCCTGGTAGAGGGGCTAAGCGGGCTCAACGGGCTTGCCCTTTTCAGGACCTTCGGCTTGAGTCCGGAGTTGCCGATCTACTTCATATTTTTTTCCGCTTTGTTGGTGATAATTTTCATAGATCTGGACACCTGGACGATTCCCGACGTCATTACTCTGCCGGGAATTGTCGCGGGGGTGGCCGCGTCTTTTCTTCTTCCCACCGTTGATATCTGGCAATCTCTCCTCGGTCTTCTGGTAGGAGGAGGTGTACTCTTTCTGGTAGCCATGGGATACCAATTGCTGAGAAAGCGTGAGGGCATGGGCGGTGGAGACATCAAGCTTTTGGCCATGATCGGTGCTTTTCTGGGACTTCCTGGAGTAATTTACACTCTATTCGCCAGTTCCGTGGCAGGCTCTTTGGCGGGAGTGCTTTTTATGTTCAGGCACAAATCTGGAGGAGGCACCAAGATTCCCTTCGGCCCTTTTTTGGCCTTGGGGGCCATGACTTACGTTTTTTGGGGTCCGGCACTGATTCACTGGTATTTATACAGACTGAACGGGCCGGTGTGAGAGCAAATTGTGAAATCGAATATTGACTTCACTCTGCAAGAGGTCTTGAGGGCTGGCACCTTCCCTCCGCTTACGCTCGTTCTGCTGTTCTTGCCAGGGGGAGATCTAACGGGCCAAAAGTTGTGGCAGCCCGAGCTGTCCGCCTGCGGCGGATGCCAGCCTTAGCCGTGACATGGGGCAGGTTGATCTATTGTGGATGGCCAAGGCTGGCCACATACGCCGCTTTGGGAAAATTCCAACCCTCAATCGCAATATATGCGCAGTTAAGTGTACCGTCGCTTATGAAATATCCGGCCTAGATTGATTTAGGCACTTATCTTGCTTACAAACTTGATTTGACTGCTCGTGGCCAGCAGCCGCTGCGGTCTAGGCCTGTTTCCATGAAACCGCGCCGTTTCTTTGTTGAAGGTGAACCCTTAAAGCCCGGAGAAAGGCTAGTAGCCGGTAAAAGGGCTCACCACTTGACTCGGGTCCTGCGTTTGGGAGTCGGAGATTCTGTCGTACTTTTTGACGGTAGTGGCAGAGAGTTCCCCGCAGAGATCTTGGAAGCGGGGCGACAACGTATCCGGTTCAAAGTGAGCTCCGGTAAAAGGATTGACCGGGAGTCGCCTCTCAACCTGATGCTGGCCCTGGGGCTATCCAAGCCGAGCATCATGGACCTTATTGTTCAGAAGGTCACTGAACTAGGGGTAAACGAGATTGTCCCGGTCCAAACGGAGAGGGCGCAAGGTTGGTCGGCAGGTACGAAAGACCTCGCCAGAATCAAGAGGTGGGGACGAATAGCTCAAGAGGCGGCAAGACAGAGCGGGCGTAACGTTGTTCCTCGCATATGGCCGCCCACTGATTATACCTCTCTGCTGAAGCAGACAGACAACCAGGAAGTAAAGCTGTTCTGCTGGGAAGGGGAAAAAAGGGAAAACTTGAGGCAGGCCCTTAAGGGAAAGAGGAAAGCTCACCAGGCTTGTGTCCTTGTCGGCCCTGAAGGAGGATTTTCCGAAAAGGAGGCCAAGGAGGCTGCTTCTGCTGGCTTCCAAAGCGTTTCGCTTGGGAGGCGAGTACTGCGGACAGAAACAGCTGTAATTGTGGTAATCGGCCTGATACAGTACAAATTTGGCGACCTGGGTCTTTAGACTTGACCTGAGGTTGGCTTCGGCTATACTGCCTCAAAAAAAGCCACTCCGAATCCACCCAGCCATTGCTTTAGAGCAAGCTGAGGGCGAGAGATTAAGGAGGATAGCATGAAATGCCCCAAATGTGGTTATGTCAGTTTTGATCATTTGAACAACTGTATGAAATGCAGCAGGGACCTATCAGATTGTCGACAAGATCTCAATCTATCGGATTTCAAAGCTGAAGTTCCTTTTCTTCTCGGCAGTTTGGTAGGAGAAATGGAGGGCGGCGGTGCCCAGCAAGCGCTCAGCCTTACCCAAGAGACTGAGCTGGAGTTGGGTGGTTTGGGAATGAGCGATCTTTCTGGTTCCGGAGGTTCTATCGATATGGGAGATATGGAGAGCCCATCTGCAAAGAGTGGTTCTGACGAGGTGAGCCTTAGCGAGATTGCTCTGGATGACCTGGAAACCATTGAGGCCTCTTCTTTGGGAGATGCTGGCGGCGAGGAGTTGCAGCTGGATGATCTAGCAGAACTGAGCTCCGAGAGCACCAAAGAAGAGGAAGGATTTTTAGGGCTGGAAATTGAGCCAGATGGGGAATCCTTGGGCGGTTTAGAGGATGAGATATCTTTGGAACCGGAAGCCCCAGCCGAGGCAGCGCCTGCTGATCCTGGAGCAGCCCTTGAATTGGACCTCAATGAAGACGATCTTTCTGCTCTTGCAAAAGAGCTTGAGGACCAACTGGTACCAGAGGGCGAAGGGAAGAAGAAGTAAGCCCCCAATTCGTTACACTCGGGTAAATCTGGTCCCGTCCCCCAAAGCCAGACCTTCTATGGCCCTTGGCAGATTTTACTGAGGCTTCAGTGTTCCCCGCTGCCGCTTCGCTGCAACAGGTTTCAGCATTTACCCTTAATTTTTCTTTTTCCCGACACCTGAAACCTGACACCTGAAACCGAAAACCTGGCGCCAAAACCATGAGATCTCGTGCCAGGATTTGGGACTTTATATATTCCCCTGCTCCAGCGGTCTCCCCCATGAGGGAAAGACCTAGAAGCCTCCATTGTGTTCAGCTTTAAGCCAGATCCTTGGCAGCTCCAACCCTTTTTCCCCTTGACAAAAATACGAGTGGATCGTATAAGTCGGAGCGCTTGGCAAACGTGCCGAGGTAGCTCAGTCGGTAGAGCAGTGGACTGAAAATCCTCGTGTCCCCAGTTCGATTCTGGGCCTCGGCACCAGAATTAATATCTAACCCCCGCCTAGCACATGAGCATAGTTGGTGGGGGTTTTTTATCTTAGCCCGGACATTTCATGAATCACCTGCTGCGACCATGGATATGACCGTCCTTCCTGGCGTCCTCGGGTGTCGGCTTCTGCAACGTACCGTTCAGGTACGCCTCGGAACCGACACCCTGCGGTTGCCAGGTGGCACGCTCATCTTCATGGTCTCGCGACAGCAATTCATGAAACATCCGGGCTACGGATTCTCGCTTACCTCGGTGCCACCTTGTTCAAGGGTAAGAGAACTGCCGTAGGTTCGATGCTCTTCGCTTGGTTGGGCAAAAGCCAGAGCACCATAGCTCCTGATTAGCCTCTCCCCCAAAGCTGCCGCCAAACGCCTGAAAAGCTCAAGGCCGTTGCCAGAATCTCTTTCAAGTACCTTTTTGAGCTGTTTTCCGTCGAATTTCAATATCTTACTATCTGCCATGCATTTCGCGGTGGCGGAATAGAGTTCTCGACCCACGAGACTGGACCAACCAAAAGCCTCCCCTGGATGTTCGACTGTATAGACAAGCTGTCTAATTTGGCCCACTGCCAGCTTAACCCTCCCTTTTAGCAAAATATAGAAGTGCATGGCCTTATCACCTTCAAGGAATAATAGCTCTCCTTCCTTAAAGGATTCTTTCACCGCGGTATCATACACTTCTTTTAGAAATTCTTTGCTCAGGCCTCGGAAAAGATCCGTTTGCTGAATAAACATAATCCGCTCCTTTCGCTACTATTTGCAGGTCAAAGCGGATCGGCCTCTACCGATTGCATGAAACCACGGCAAGCGATAACTAAGAGCCAAAAAAGGAGCAAGGATTTTTCTAGAAGGCGATTGATTATACCGAGAGCACGGGACGCGGATGGGGATACATCCAGATGATTATTCTTGCAATCGTATCTACGTATCTATGAGGAGATAGGAGAAGACTGTATCCGTTACCTGCTGTCTACTTCGAGGCTGGTTATCTATTAAAGAGATCGGCACCAGAAAACGCTTTGAGACTGCTATAAGAGGATTGTAACTCATCAAGGTCACTAATCATTTTTCGCTCCCAGGGGAAAAGCATCATTTCGCCGGGAGCGAGGTAGGCCCATTTTCACGACCATTGGGCAAACCTCCTTTTCTTTAGAGCATATAGTGGTTTTTCTAAGAGCAGGTTAAAGGGGGAGGAGTGGGCTTGTCAACACAAAAACCAGTTTTGTGATAGGAATACTTTTCACCGAGTTTCACCACAAAGGGCACGAAGATCACAAAGTTTTTTCCTCAATACCAGTGCTATCTTTGTGTACTTTGTGATCTTTGTGGTTGAAGACCTGATATCGTTGATATCTAAAGTTCATACGGGGTGAGGCTTTCATAGCCACTGTCGGTAACAACGACTGTTTGCTCAAATTGGGCAGAAAGGGACCCGTCCCGGGTGACTGCCGTCCAGTTGTCATCCAGTATTCGCAATTCTTTCTTTCCCAGGTTGATCATAGGTTCAATGGTGAACACCATGCCGGGTACCAGAGTGATCCCTTCACCTTTCCTGCCGAAGTGCGGTACCTGTGGAGGTTCGTGAAAGTCGAACCCTATTCCGTGACCGGTAAATTCCTCCACCACCGAGCACCCTTCACCTTCCGCATACTGTTGTATGGCCCAGCCGATGTGTCCTACGGTATTCCCCGGTTTGACCACGGCCAAACTGAGTTTGAGACTCTCGCGAGCCACCCTGACTATCTTTTCGGCCTTGGGGATGGGTGTGCCCACGAAATAGGTCTTATTGGCATCGGCATAGTAGCCGTTGAGGATAGTAGTCACATCCACATTGACTATGTCCCCGTCTTGCAACACTCGCTCTCCCGGAATACCATGGCAGATCACTTCATTTACAGAAACACACACGGATTTTGGGAATCCCCGGTAATTCAGCGGTGCGGGGATGGCACCTCTTTTAATGGTAAAGTCATGGACGATGGTGTTAATCTCATCAGTTGTGAGGCCTGGTCTGATCTTTGTCTCTACCAGATCGAGAGTTCTGACGACTAACTGTCCCGCTCGTTTAATCGCCTTTATATCCGCTTTTTCTTTGAGCCGGATACTAAAGTTTTTGGCATAAATCTCCTTGAGCCTCTGATCCACTGATCTTGTTTCATCCAAGCAGCATTTCTTGTATTTCAGTCCACTTCCGCACGGGCAGGGAGAGTTTCTTTTGACCTTTTTCGCCACCACTACCTCGCATCTTGGTTTTTTAAACTCAAACGTGACTAGATCGACGTTGGAATATAGCATGTATTGACAGTTTGATCTGCAAAAAAGATTTGAGATTCAAGAACCAAGATTATTCTTCTTGCATTGAAGTTTTAAAAATCTTGTATTCTCAGCTTGTCTCAATCTCCAATCTTTCCACTCCCTCCCCACAGTCCCAGAGTCCCTGCAAATTGGCAAGAAATGTGCATAAATGGTTGATGAATATATGGACAAATTGGATGGCTGATTTGTGCGAGAGTATTGCGCCAAATAGAAGCCCCTTGTAGTCCGCCCTCGGCGGACGGGAAAGGTGCTCGCCCTGTTGAATTCCCGAGGGAAGTCCTATTCTACGGGGCTTGCTGTAGCATTTACACCACCTGGCTTCCAGGGTTTATGCGGAGCGGTGCGATTTTAGCCTCATAGGCTAGTATTGGGGTCCTCTTCGGGCATCAAGACGAGCCTAACTGTCCTGTACAGCGAATGGGAATGGTTTGATGAAGCAGAGTTATTTGGCATTTGAAATAGGGTCCATGCAAAAAACCGTCTACCCATTACTTGGGCCTACCACTATTGGGCGGTCTGCGGACAACACCATTACCCTACCCGATCCCACTACCTCACGAAACCATGCCAGAGTGTTACTCACAGACGGAAAATGGGTGGTAGAGGATATGGGCAGTGCTAACGGTATTCTCATTGCTGGTCAACGAGTGAAAAGAGTGGTCCTCAAATCAGGTGACACCTTCAAAATTGGAGGCGTCACTTTTCGATTTATAGAGAAAGAGCTTTCCGCCGGTAGCGATCAACTTTTTGAAACAGTGGAAATCCTGGCCAGCGCTTCCGGCGACTTGGATATCCAAGTTGCGCAGGATGAACAGATAGAGACAGAAGCACAAAAGGGCAAGCCATGGTCCGAAAGGCTTCAAGAGGCAGTTGCAGCTATTCCATTTTTTTCCCCCTTGAATACAGAGGAGCGGAAGAAACTGGCGGATGAAGCGACGCTCCACGTATTCAATGCTGGGGAGATGATCATTCGTGAGGGAGATCCAGGACGATCCATCTATGTAATCCTTGACGGTCAGGTCAAGGTCTTCACCAGAGATCATCATGGAGAGGAACTGGAGTTAGCCGTTCTGGAGGTAAGTCAATTCTTCGGGGAGATGTCCTTTCTCACCGGTAAGCCACGCTCGGGTTCCGTCATGGCCCTGGATACCAGTGTCATTGTCGAACTTGGTTATACCAGCATGAGACGGGTGGTAAAAGAACATCCCACAGTCAAGAAAGTGTTGGTTGAGTATTACCAGCAAAGATTGGGGAGCACTGAACAGAAACGTGCCCAAGTGGGAAAGGAGAAAAGAGCCAGTGACTCTCGGCAGAAGGATCGTATACAAGTTAAACTCGTGGTGCTACCTCAAGCAACTTCGAATGGAGCGTTAAGAGCGAGTTCTTGGACTGGTGTTGCCGTAGACATCACCCTGTCTGGGATTGTGGTCGGGGTGTCGGGAACATCCCCGGAATCATTTCAGCTCCAAAGCGAGGTGCGGTTAGAAATCCAACTACCACAACCATGGGGGGAGATAAGAACACTGGGGACAATCCGCCGGCTTAAACCTGCCCGAACGGATCAACAGATGATTATGCTGGGTATCGACTATGTGGGGATTTCAGAGTCAGATGCCAAAAGACTCCAGGACTACGTATCTGAATAACCCGGATGTTTCATGAGTTGTTGTCACGAGGGCTCCTTTGTCCGACAAGAAGCTAAGCAAAGAGCAATTCCTGCAGGTCAGACCTTTGAAGAGCATCAAGACCCAGATAATCGTCTTTGCTCTTCTGGCGACCATTATCCCATCAGTCACCATGGGCTGGCTTTCTTATATCCAGAATCGTGAATTTCTCAATGAAAAGATCAAACAAGAACTGCGAGTGGCAACCAATCAAGTATCACGCGAACTTGATTTGTGGCTAAAAGATCGATTGTATGATCTGCGTGTTTTTTCAAGTTCTTATGTTGTCTTAGAGAATCTTGAAAAGACCCTGCGCCAGGGAAGTGCTCACCTGGAAAATGTAGTAGCCCACCGAAGACTAAAAGATTACCTAAGGTCGGTGAGGGAAAAAATCGTCGACTACCAAGAACTGATGATTTTGGATTTGCAGGCGGCAGTTGTGGCTACGAGCTCAGACAAGCTCACCTCTGTCAAATTGCCGGAGAGATGGCTCGGAAGAGCCCAGGCGAACAAGTATTCCGTTGGAGGTGCATATTGGGACGAGATCCTACAGGCGGCTGTTATAGTGATTGCTCAGCCCATTCGAACTACTAACGAGCGGTTATTAGGTGTTTTGGTGGCAAAGCTCAACTTCGAAACCATTAGTAAAATTTTGATGAAATATGCCCGAGGTGAGATTGGCGAGCTCTATTTGATTACTCAAGATGGTTTTTTGCTCGTCAGTTCTCATTCACTTTCAGCAGAATTTCTGGAAACTAAATTGCTCCATAACACGACACTAAAGCTTTTCTCTCAGGAGGGAGAGCCCCATGCTTATCTCAGTTATCACAACCAACCGGTGGTGGGAGCTCTCAAAAGAATTTCCGAGCTAGGCTGGGGGGTTGTTGCCGAGAAACAGAGAGCAAAGGCCTACGCTCAGATTGTCAGGCTACGCAATCTCACTTTGGCGCTCGTTATCGCACTGCTGTTTCTCATTGGTCTCACAGCATACCTGCTGAGCCTCAGTTTAGTCCGGCCGCTAAATAGGTTGACCAGTGGGGCTGGCAAGGTGGCCAGTGGTGATTTGGATGTGGATGTACCCGTGAGCAGTGGGAGCGAGGTCGGCTACCTGACCGAAGTTTTCAATGATATGGTGGCGCGACTGCGCCAGGGGCGAGAGGAACTTGCCTCCATCAACGAAACCCTACGCCAAAAGAACGTCGAACTTCACCAGATCTCCATAACAGATAGTCTTACTGGGCTGTACAATCGCAAACATCTCATGGAGACGCTTGATAAAGAGGTTACTCGCTCTGAGCGGTACAGTCACCCATTTTCATTGCTGGTTATCGACATTGATCATTTCAAAAATTACAATGACACCTATGGCCATCTGGCGGGCGATGAAGTACTGAGGAGGCTGGCGTCAGTTTTCAAAGAAACTATCCGCAACAGCGATTATGCTGCCCGCTATGGCGGGGAAGAATTTATAATTATCTTGCCGGAGATTAGTCCAGAGCAAGGAGTGGAAGCGGCAGAGAGAATTCGCCGTAAGGTGGCAGAACAAAAATTTGAGGGTGACGGCGAAGAGATAGCCGTGAGGATAAGCGTGGGAGTTGCTTCTTATCCGGAAAATGGTGAGGACGCTGAGACCGTCATGCGAAATGCGGATGAAGCCCTGTATGAGGCAAAAAGACTGGGACGGAACCAGGTTATTCTAGCTAATGCGAACACAAAGAAGAAAAAGAAAAAGAAGAGCAAGGCCAATTAAAATTTCGAAATTCGAATTTCGAATTGTGGACTCTTTGCCCTCTGCCCTATGCGTCTTAACGCCCACTTACCAAGGATTGAAAAATCCAGCCGGTAACACCATCCTCTCTGATCACCCTCACCCACTGGTCCGTGTGAGAGTATCCGATGAGCGGAGTTCCTATCTCCAAGGTGGTGAGTATATTGCTTTTGAGATCCGGCATCTCTCTTAAATTGCTATTTTTCAATACCTGCAGAGGGAGGGGTTGGGCGAACAACACTTCGCCCTCGACCGATTGCAGCTTTTTTTTATCACCTAGGCGCATTTGACCCGCCTTTATTTGAGCTTTGGCCTGGCTGGTGAGATAGAGAGCGCCACCATAGTTTTCCTTCTGGAACTCCTCCACGCTCATCTTCAGCAATTGCTCAGCCTTGGCGACCTCAGGGTCCTCACCCCGGGCCGCTAACTGAACCTTCAGGGCCTTTACTGCAATCTCGGCTTCGGCCATTTCCGAGGCTGCCTCAGCCTTACTTTCAAGGCTGCGGAGCTTGGCTTTCGCTCTTACCACTTCCTGAATGGCCTCATCCAGCATTTGCTGTTGTGATTCGAGGCGATCCTCAAGTTCTCTGTTCTGAGCCTCTTTCTCTAGTATTCGCAGATTATTCTTGGCTATTTCGTCCTCCAGGGACTCCAAGTTACGCTGCAGTTCTTGGTACTTGGGGTGTTGAGCGAGAGACTTGTCTATTTCTTCAGCCCTCCGTTTAGCGCATGAGGGTAGCAAGAATACACAAGCCATTAGCAGCAGGAAGGACCATAGCCTCCAGTTCACATTGGCAGCTAAACTTACCATTGAAAGTATCTCCCCGGATCGGCTAATTACGACATAAATTAGAAGGCAACAATCAAGGTTATGGTTGCAATACTTATTGTCGGGCAACCATAGCAGATTTTGCCGTAACAAAAAAGAGGAAGTATTATCCACCATTGACATGAGATCAAATAACGTTACAATGCAACAAGAAGAAAATATCGGACGATATGCACCTCCCTTGACACTAGCTTTACATACATTTTCCACTATTATTGTTGATAGAGCGTTTCGACTAATGGAGGGACATTTATGGCGGCAGGTGGCAGTCCTCCTGTGGATCCCAAATCGGTAGCGCTGGAGGTACAAAAGGGAAAGTCACTGGAAGAGATCCAACGAATATTCGGTATTAAAATGAAAAGCCAGGTGCAAGATCTCTATGTGAAGGGGTTGCGACAGCTAGGGGAGATACCACAGTTCGAAATACCAAAATCCAGGGATAAAGCGGATCTTCAGATCACAGACACAAGTTATCGCAGAAGCATTGGCCAAAGTGGCAGCATAACTCTGACTCGCTCTTTGCTTTTGGAAAAGCTAGGTTTCCAAAAAGGTGACGTCTTTCAGGTTCTTCGTCAGGGAGACGATCTCATACTCCGCAAAGTCGATTAACAGACCATCCGGCATCCCAATGATTTCACCACAAAGGACACAAAGAACACAAAGAAGATAACTAAATGTATCTTTGTGCCCTTTGTGCTCTTTGTGGTTGGAAAACTTCCGGCAATTCGCATACTGATCTCACAGTGCTCACGAGATCACCATCCTGCAATCCACCACCAAACATCCCCTGCCTTTTGGTAGAACCATGATGGGATTTAAGTCTAGCTCTTGGATCTGGGGCAGGTCGCAGGCCAGTTGAGAGACTCGTTGGACTATGTGGACCAGCGCCTCAAGGTCTCCCGGTGGCTGCCCTCTCACACCTTTCAGCAGTTGACTGCCACGAATCTCGCCAAACATCCTGCCGGCCTCTTCAGCACTTACAGGAGCCACCCTGCGGGCAACGTCTCCGAAGATCTCAACGTATACTCCGCCCAGTCCTGTAAGAATTACCGGGCCGAAGACAGGATCTTGCTTGGCACCGACAAAAACTTCATACCCTTCAGTAACCATTTTTTGCACCAAGATAGCTTCTTCCTTGGGTCTGGATGCAGTGGTCTGAATTATGGCGGCTAGCCGGTGGTATCCAGCTTTCACTTCATCCTCATTGCTGAGGTTAAGGAGCACTCCCCCTACGTCTGATTTGTGGATGAACTCCTCGCCCATAACCTTCATGGCCACTGGAAGGCCAAAGGCTGCTGCACGCTTTACGGCCTCTTCACTATTCCTTGCCTGGCCCCAAGGAGCCAAGGGAACAGAGTAAGTCTCAAGGATCTCAAAGGATTTAGCCGTAGTAAGCTGTTGTGCCTGTCGACTCCCAGCCTCGGCCAAAATAGCTAACGGTTGCTTCTTGTCAACTACGAAGGTTTCGGCCTCTTTGAAGCTAGAGACTATTCGCTGGCAATAGTCTCTGGAAATGGACAGAGCGTAAGCAGCCTCTTCTGGTTCGGTAAACATGGGAAAATTAGGATGATTACAGCGGTTTAGCCTCCATTCCTCTCCGGTCGTTACAACGCACAGCGCCACAGGTTTCTTACCCTGCAAGCATACTTCCTTGATTTTTCCCACCAGGCTTCGGCTGTCTTCCTCGAAAAAGATGCCGTTATAGTTCAGCACCACAAGCATTCCATCAATGTCATCACGAGCCAGAGTGTTGCTTACGATTTCGTGGAAAAGGTCAAAGTCAAAGAGGTCCCCTAGATCCATGGGATTTCCGAGACGGATAACCCCTGCACGGAGTCGGCTTTCCACCATCTTCAAGAAGTCTCCCGGAAAGGGTTGCAGGACGAAGCCATATTTGGCAGCAGCATCGGCGGCCACGACTGCATGACCCCCTGAGCGTGAAATTACTGCGAGACGGTTACCGCGCATTGGCGGCAGAGCGTGCGCCTTAATAGCTGTCAGAGTGGAATTCATATCGGTAACCCGATGGATGGAGCATTGCCGAAAAGCTGCATTGACCACCTCTTCGGATGCGGAGAGAGAACCAGTGTGTGATCTGGCTATTCGGGTACTGGCCTCACTAGTATTCGACTTGTGCGCTAAAATGGGTTTGCTGGAGCGGAAAGCAGTTTCCATGAGCCTGCGCCCGTCCGCAATCCCTTCAAGATAGAGAAAAACCGTTTCCGTGCCTCTATCATTCAAGAGAAACTCGAGGAGGTCGTTCTCATCCGTGTCTAACTTGTTACCAATGGAGGCAAATTTGTTAAAGCCGAGATTTTCATTTGCCAGTTCGTTCAGCAGGGCCCCTCCCACTCCTCCACTTTGGGAGATGATGGAAAGGGGGCCCAGATCGAAGGTATTACGAAAGGGCATGAAAGGGGTAGCCAAGCCATTTTCCTTGTTGATTACCCCGATACAGTTAGGGCCTATGAAACGAATGCCATACTTACCTGCTATGGTAACCAACTGTTGTTCCAGTCCTTTTTTGTCATCCCCCAATTCGCTGAAGCCAGCAGATTCGATTACCACTCGCTTGATATCCTTTTGTCCACACATCTCCATGATTTCGGGTAAGGTGGAGGCCGGGGTGAGGATTGCCGCAAGATCTATCTGGTCAGATATATGGGAAATCGTCGGATAAATCGGGTGATCCATGAAAGAACCGCCTTTGGGGCCGACCAGGTAAATTTTGCCTGTGTAGCGGAACTCAATAAGATGGTAGACAATAGCACGTGCAAGGTTGGTGGGAGAGGAGGACACGCCAACAACTGCAACGGTCTCTGGGTAGAAAAAGTCTTTCACGGCTTCACCTCGACCAGCCCGGATGTTTCATGAATCACTTGCTGCGACCGTGGATATGGCCGTCCTTCCGGGCGTCCTCGGGTGTCGCACCCTGCGACGTACCATTCAGGTACGCCTCGGGTCCAACACCCTGTGGTCCGCCGTAGGCGGATTCATGAAACATCCGGGCTGGAATGTAATGGACACGAAAGGAGATACTAACGGGGGGATTATACCCTGTCAATAATAACCTCCACACCTCGGCATCAAGTTTGCAGTAATTAGGTACCTGCCATCACCCTTGCAGTGACATACTATTTACTACAATCTACTTTTGAGGCGGGAGCCATCAATATTGGTGTGCTGAGCGTTGGAGTGTTGGAGTATTGATAAGAGACTTGTTTTTAGATAGTTTTAGTTCTACCATCACTCCATTTCTCTTATACTCCATTACTCCAGGGGAAAAGGGGTCAGACAATGAACCTCAGTAAGAGTATGAGCCTCGTGCTAGGACTGTTTTTGTTCCTACTCCTTCCCTTTAATTGTCAAGGCCTGAAGGAGCAGAGAAAATACCTTGCAGATGATCGCTGGGTCTGTCCTGAGTATGCTGACGTGCCCCTGAGGCAAGGTCGTTTCGAAGAGGCAATTGACCAACATTTACGAGTATTGAGTCAGGACGGTGCTAATGGGCTGGCTCATTACCATCTGGGCTACGCTTACGGCCAGCTTGGTCTCCACCAAGATGAGGTTGCCGAATACTTGCGAGCAATTGATCTTGGTATGGAAAGAGGGGATCTCTTCTATAATCTTGGGATGGCATATATGGAATTGAATGAATATGTGAGAGCAGAGCAGTCCTTTCGCCAGGCTGTTACCAGAGAACCGGACTGTGGTGAGAATCATCGAGGCCTCGGCATGGCTAACCTCAAACAGGAGCATTACCACGAGGCTGTTATCTCTTGCCGGCGGGCCGCCGAGTTAGAGCCGAACGACCCGGATAGTTGGCACTGCTTGGCACTGGCAGCGGCCAAGGCGGACGAGGTCGGGGAATCGTGGAATGCGGTAAAGAAATTGCGAGAGCTGAATCCTGATTACATACTGGATCCATTCCTTCTACAAGTCTTTCCCTCAATGGGAAGAGCCTCGACTGTTAGTGCCCCTAGAGAGCCCAGAGACCCCAGATGAGATGATTTAAAACACTGATAGCGGACCATAGGAGCGACCAATGGAAGTAAAGATTCAGACAGGTGAGATAACCACTACGGCTGCGGAGGCGGTAGTACTCTTTCATTTTGAAGGGGATGTAAACTTGCTCCACGCTACGGCTACAGTCAACACCATTACTGGATCAATTGTTAGTCGGGTCATTGAGGCTGGTGATTTTCGCGGTGAACATCTGGAAAATATGATTCTCTTCACCAAGGGTTCTGCTCCAATCGAACGCATTCTTCTCATAGGGCTAGGGAAAAAGGAGAATTTTACTGCCCAGACTTTGAGAGAAGCCATGGCCCAGGCGCTCAAAACTTTGAGGGATCGCCGCCAACCCCGGGCGGTTCTGCCCATTCCATTTGACCCCGAATTTCCTCTAGATATGGAGGAATCAGCTGAAACCTGTGTTCTGGGTGGGATACTGGGCCTTTACCAATTTACTGAATTGCTTACCAGGGATAGGGAAAAAATCAAGGACTTTCACTTGTTGACTATTGTCTCGGGCAGGAAGACAAAACCATTAGCACGTGGTGTAGACCGGGCAAAAGCAGTAGCCGCAGGGATTCATTTGGCGCGAGATCTAGTCACTTTGCCCTCCAATCAGGCGACTCCTGCCTTTTTAGCCAAGAGGGCTCGGGATGTAGCGGCCCAAGCTGGCATGGGTTTCAAACTGATTCGTGAGCCCGAGGCCAAGAAGCTGGGGATGGGAGCTTTTCTGGCAGTGGCCCAAGGGAGTGAAGAGCCAGGTCTCATAGCGGTGATGGATTATCAGCCTTCAAAAAAAAAGAGCCCTCCCGTGATTCTTGTAGGCAAAGGCATCACCTTTGACAGCGGTGGAATTTCCATAAAGCCGGCAAAGGATATGGATAAGATGAAGCATGACATGGCAGGAAGTGCCGCGGTGATTGGGACCATGCAAACCATTGCAGCCTTGAGCTTGCCGGTGCGGGTTGTTGCAATAATTCCTTTTACGGAAAACCTCCCAAGCGGCAAAGCCTACAAGCCGGGGGACGTGATCCGCTCCTTGAGCGGTTTAACCATTGAGGTGATCAATACGGATGCGGAGGGACGAATGATCCTCGCCGATGCCCTCACCTATGCTGGCCGCTATAAGCCTCAAGCCATTATTGATCTTGCTACTCTTACCGGAGCGTGTATCGTGGCACTAGGCGACAATGTTGCGGGACTTTTTAGTAACGACGACCAGTTACAGACAAGATTGCAGGCTGCGGCGGAGGAAAGTGGTGAGAGGGTTTGGCCACTGCCCCTTTGGGATAGCTACTTAGAATCCATGAAGAGCGACGTTGCCGATCTCAAGAACGTAGATGGCCGTAAAGCGGGGGCAATTACTGCCGCGATTTTTTTGAAGCAATTTGTTCCTCAGTCCACTCCTTGGGCTCATCTTGACATTGCCGGCTGTGCCTGGGAGGACAAAGGAAGCGCTTTGGTACCCAAGGGGGCCTCAGGCATGGGAGTTCACCTACTCGTCAGGCTGCTTCAAAGCTGGAAACCACTCGACGAGGGCCACAAGTAGTAAAGATGAAATGCGGATACGTTAGTTCGGCTTTGTTACGATCCATTAAGGTTTCAGGTGTCAGAAAAAAGAAACACAAATCCTGAAACCCGTCGAAGATCCCGTCTGAAGCGTAGTGGCAGCGGGGAACACTGAAACCTGACACCTCGTTTGGCAATCTACAATTGTAACAGTTTCTTCAATTCCTCCCCGAGGATAGTCTCTTTTTCCAGTAGAGTCTGGGAAAGAATCTCAAGTTGATCTCGCTTTTCGGTGAGTATATTCTTGACCCGGTCGTGAGTCTCCGACATTAAGCGCGAGACCTCGGCATCAATCTCTTTAGCGGTCTCATCACTGTATTCTTTGGGGGGTGAAAAACCCGTATCCAGGAAAAGAGGCCTCCTCTCCTTGGCGTAAGTGACCAAGCCCAGCTTTTCGCTCATTCCATACTCGGTCACCATACTGCGGGCAATATCAGTAGCTCGCTGCAGGTCATTCTGTGCACCTGTGGATATATCTTTAAAGACAATTTCCTCCGCCACCCGGCCCCCTAAAAGTACACAAAGTCGGTCAAGTAGTTCCTCCCGGGTCATAAGATATCGATCCTCGGTGGGAAGTTGCTGGGTGTAACCCAAGGCAGCAATCCCTCTGGGAATGATGGACACTTTATTGACGGGATCGGCGGTTGGCACGCTCATGGCTACCAGGGCGTGGCCGCTTTCATGGTAGGCCACGATGCGTTTTTCCTTTTCGTTCATCATGCGATTCTTCTTTTCCAACCCTCCAATAATCCGGTCAATGGCTTCCTGAAATTCGGCCATACCAACACTTTCCTTCTCGCGGCGGGCTGAAAGCAGTGCTGCTTCGTTGATCAGGTTTGCTAAGTCTGCACCCACGAAGCCAGGAGTCAAGGCCGCTACCTTGGCGAGATCCACATCGGACCCCAGCTTCACCCCTTCCGCATGTACCTTGAGAATGGCTTCCCGACCGCGCACGTCCGGCCGGTCTATGGCCACATTCCGGTCGAAGCGTCCTGCCCGCAGAAGGGCCGGATCGAGAATCTCGGGGCGATTTGTGGCAGCCATGATAATTACCCCTACCGTGGCATCGAATCCATCCATTTCCACCAACAGTTGATTGAGAGTCTGTTCCCGCTCATCGTGCCCTCCCATGGGGCTCATGCCCCGTGCTTTGCCCAAGGCATCAAGTTCATCCACAAAGATGATGCAGGGAGCATGTTCTTTGGCCTGGGCAAAAAGATCGCGTACTCTGGCAGCACCGACACCAACGAACATTTCGACAAAATCAGAGCCGCTGATGCTGAAAAAGGGCACTCCGGACTCACCCGCCACGGCCTTGGCCAGCAGGGTCTTACCCGTACCCGGTGCACCCACCAGCAAGACACCCTTGGGAATTTTTCCCCCCAGGCGAGTGAACTTCTCTGGAGTCTTGAGGAATTCGACAATCTCCTGAAGCTCTTGTTTTGCCTCGTCAATGCCGGCAACGTCCTTGAAAGTGACGCCTACCTCGCGTTCCGCGTAAATTTTCGCCCGGGATTTCCCCACCGAGAGAACCCCTTGTGGGCCTCCGGCCATTCGGCCAATGAGAAACCTCCATATAATGATGAAAAAAACAAGGGGCAAGATCCAAGCCAGGATGGTGGCTAGCCATTTGCTTTCGTAGTGACCGGTGTAGTCGATTTTCTTCTCGTCCAACAATTTTACCAATCCTGGGTCATCAACCCTTACGGTTTCAAAGGGCCGGTCTTTGCCTCCTGTGTCGTCTTGTGTGAGTATTCCGGTTATTTTCTGTGGCTTTATGGATAGTTTCTGAACCTTACCCTCGGCCACGTAGCGTTTGAATTCAGAATAGGGAATGGTATTGATCTGTCTAGCCGTGAAATAGTCGTGAATGAGGGAAAAGGCAAGTAGAGCCATGAGAAAGTACCAGAAAGAGAAGTGAAACTTGCGGCGGCCAGGATCTCCCTTGGGCGGAATGTTGCCGAACGAAGACCTGAGTTTGTCAAAGACGTTCTGATCCTCTGAAGATGGGCGAGTTGGCTTCTTCGCCATGTTGCTCTCCTCCTAGACTAGGCACCGATGATTCTTATTTTCCCAACTAACTTACCAGATGATTTTTTTTTTTGTAAAATATAATCTGTGATCCGAAATCCGCATTCCCCAATCCGAAATCTGCAATGTTAGATTATATCCCTCTTCTTCATAATCTCTCTAAAAATTATCAATTTTTGCACATCCTGAGTCCCTTCTCCCAGAGATGATGCCCAGGCATCCATGGGAAATTTGTGTACCGGATGATCCTGCATCACTGAAGCAGCACCAAAAAGATCAGCCGCCCAAACCCCTACCTGCCGGGCGATTTCAACCGACAGGTATTTAGCCATGGAAGCTTCCATGCGGAAGTCCTTGCCCTGGTCTTTTGTCCACCCCGCTTTTAGCGCTAGCAGTCGGGCTGCTTCAATACGGCTGGAAAAATCAGCAATTTCAAAAGATTTTGCCTGGAAGTCTGCGATTCTTTGCCCAAATATTTCACGTTTGCAGGCCCGTTCCAGCCCCGCCTCAAAAGCTCCCACAGCAGTACCCAAGGTCAGTCCGCTGATTGGGATTCTGCTCTGAGTAAAGGTGGCAAGCACCTGCTGCAGTCCTTTCCCTGGCTTGCCAACGAGGTTTTCGTCGGGAACGAAGACATGGTCGAAATGCAGCCTGGTTAGGTCAGAAGGTATCCACACTCGTTTTTTCAACTGTTTTCTGGATACTCCGGTTGAAGTGAGATCAACCAGGAACATGGACAATCGGTGATTTCGACTGGCACTAGGGTCAGAGATGGCAGTAATCAGCGCGAGGTCACTGATAGCCCCGTTGGTGACATAGGCCTTGGTACCGTTGAGCATCCAACCTCCATCGACTTTTTTAGCCTCCATACCAATGTTGGCAACATCGCTTCCTGCCTTGCGCTCTGTATTCCCCAGGCAAATAAGAGTCTCTCCCCTGGCAGCCGGGGGCAAGTACGTTTCCTTCTGTGGTTCCGAACCAAAAAGAAATAGAGGGACCATGCCGAGAGAGATTTGGACCATGACGGCCACCGCAACGCCCGGAGAGATCGTTGCCAGTTTTTCCATAAGGATGGTTTGTTTCAGGTAGGATTGTTCAACAAACTGTCCATTCTTTCCAGTAAAACCTAGCCAGCCGTCTTGCCCCAATCTCTGAAAAAACTCCCGCGGTATTGCCTCCTTCTTGTACCACTGGTTAAGGAAGGGTTCCAGGTGGCCTCGTAGAAGATCGTTAAACTTCTCCAGGTCTCTGGCCAGATTGTCTGACATAGCAAAATTCATAAAATCCTCCAGCTCTCTATCCCCTGGTTTGTGCTGATTGCCTTTGGCGTCCCTTTTCCTTAGAAATATAATTATCCTCAGGGACCTCGGCCACAATAAATAAGCGTTCTCTTGCCACAACTATTTTTCCCTGGTATTTTCTCCGGTGACCGAGGTTCGGAGGACCTGTTGCCCAAGGCCGGCATTGATCAGTCTAGCAACGTTTGAGAGAAACCACAAAGAGCACGAAGGACACAAAGAAAATAATATTGCCATGGGAATTTCCTTTGTGATCTTGGTGTCCTTTGTGGTGAAAGACCGGTAGTAGTTCTCAGGGAGATAGATCGTTCCCAGCCACCAAAGCGTCAATGTAAAAAGATGTGAGAGGTGATTTTATGGGCGAACAAATGGAATGCATGTGCCAGCAGTGTGGAGTGTCCATCTACATTCCGGCAGATTTGATATCTTTAGAAGATCCTGCCAGCACCGAGGCGAAGCTGTTGAGCAGCCTCCATGTGTGCGAGCAATGCGGGGGCCAGCTGGCTTTGGTAGGAAGGGCAGGAGACGAGCCTCATTATAGACTTGCATAATTAGTGCTTATTTGAAAACGGCAGTTTTCAAATGAGTGCGATCAGCTATCAGCGCTCAGCCATCAGCAAAAGATATGTGAATACAGTATATTAAACTGATCCCCCCTGGGCGGGACTGAATGCTGAGAGCTCCATCCGGGAATTTCAGATTTCCGGATGGAGACGAATTAGAAGAAATTCTTCTGATAGAGGTGGAAGATTTCCTCCTCTTCATCTTCCTCCAGAAGCCTCACGGGCATGATCCCCATTTTGCATAGGTAGCTGGGAGATGTGCCGTATAGGCGACATATTAATGGCCTGACGGGGTGAATGGAACACCCCCCTTCCGCTAAGGTTTCATCCAGATAGGGGCAAGTGTGGCCGTGTGCCTCGCCAACCTTCATACCTTTTTCTTCCAGGAACTTTTTGAGCCTTTCGTCCTCTATCTTAGTTCTTGAGGGCACCCCGAAGTTCTTGCAGCACTCGTAGCAACCTTTGTTGCAGATGAGCTCTGGAATCAGTTCATACAAATCCTCAATATCCACGCTGACTACTCCGAGGTTTCAGGTTTCGGGTTTCAGTGTTTCCCGCTGCCGCTTCGCTTCAGACGGGATTTCCGCTTCGCTCCAACAGGTTTCAGCATTGACAATTTCGAAATCTTTGTTCTCCATGCTCCATGCCCTATGCCCCATGCTAATCTATCCTGACACCTGACACCTCATGCCTTGCTCTATGCTCTATGCTGAATCTCACATCTCACATCCAATCTTACTGCCCAGATAGGCGCCAAACCTCTAAACGTAGGTCAACCAATGAGCATACTCCGCCTTGCTCCCCCTAACTACCTGGAAAAAGATGTCCTGGAGTTTCTTGGTCAAGGGTCCTGGGAGTCCTTCGCCAATGGTCCTCTGGTCAACTTCTCGGATTGGGGTGATCTCTGCAGCGGTTCCAGTGAAAAAAGCCTCGTCGGCAACGTAGAGGTCGTCCCGGGAAAACCTCTCCTCCAGCACAGCGAAGCCGAGATCGCGGGCCAGAGTAATGACACTATTTCGGGTGATTCCCGGCAGGATGGAAGTGAGCGGTGGAGTTCTGAGCACGCCCCTGCGAGCGATAAAGATGTTCTCTCCCGTGCCCTCACCAACATACCCATCTGGATCGAGCATAATCGCCTCATCATAGCCGTCCTTGGTCGCTTCGAGTTTTGCTAAGATGGAGTTTACATAGTTCCCGCATGTTTTGGTCTTGGTCATCAGGATATTGGGATGATGTCGGGTGAAAGATGAAACCTTGGCCCGGATACCTTTGGTAAGGCCTTCCTCGCCTAGGTAAGCGCCCCAAAGCCAGGTGATGATAGAAACACGCACAGGGTTGTTTTGAGGATGAAGTCCCATGGCGCCCTCTCCAATGAAGGCAAGGGGTCTGATATAAGCGGCTTTCTGCTCATTGGTTCTCAGGGTGTCCACAATAGCCTGGAGGATCTCTTTTTGGCTGAATGGTATCTTCATGAGCATGGAATGAGCAGAGTGAAAGAAACGCTCGACGTGTTCTGGAAGGCGGAATACTGCGGAGCGTCCGTCTTCACATTCATAACAGCGAATGCCCTCGAAGATCCCCAGGCCGTAATGCAGAGTGTGAGTAAGGATATGAACATTTGCCTCGTCCCAATCAACAAACTTACCATCAAACCAGATCTTTTTAGCCTTCTCCACCATGGTTTCCACTCCCTCTTTATTTTCGCATAGCGCAAAGAGCAGAGGGCATAGCGTTGTGATTCTGCAAGGACGCTATGCGCTCTGCGCTATGCGCTCTGCGACTTCATTGCCTTGAGTGTCTTTCGGTAAGGTTTGCGGGCGATACCTTTTTCAGTAATGATTCCTTCTATGAAACGGTTGGGAGTCACATCGAAGGCCGGATTCCAGGCGGTAGTCCCGGCGGGGGCTATGGCCTGACCAAGACTGTGGGTCACCTCTCTGGGGTCCCTTTCCTCGATGGGGATTTCATCTCCTGTGGGAACGGATAGATCTATGGTCGACAGGGGCGCGGCAACATAAAATGGCACCTTGTTTTCCTTGGCCAGGACGGCGAGAGAATATGTGCCTATTTTATTGGCAACGTCTCCATTAGCTGCGACCCTGTCAGCGCCTACCACAATGAGTTGAACCCTCCCCTTACTCATGAGATAGCCAGCCATGCTGTCAGTAATCAGGGTAACGGGAATGTTGTCCTGCTGCAGTTCCCAGGCAGTTAACCTGCTGCCTTGCAAGAAGGGACGCGTTTCGTCAGCGAGGACCTGGATATTTTTGCCTGCCTCCCACGCAGCCCGCACGACTCCAAGGGCTGTGCCATATCCAGCTGTGGCCAGGGCTCCAGCATTGCAGTGGGTGAGCACTGTTGCCTCGTCTGGCACGACTGTCTGCCCGTTGAGACCTATGGCTCTATTAATGGCCTGATCTGCGGCAAGGAGTTCATCGGCCTTTGTTCGGAGAAGATCTTTTAGTTCCCTTACACTTGCCGTAGGGTGTTTTTTCAGTACCTCCTGCATGGTCTGGACGGCCCAGAATAGATTGCTGGCCGTCGGCCTGGCTTTGGCCATTTGCTCGCAAATGCGCAAGAAATGCCGCTCAAAAGTAAGACGGTTTATGGATTTGATCCTGTTGGCACCCAAGGCGAGACCCATGGCTGCGGCCACTCCAATAGCGGGAGCACCGCGGATCACCATCTTGCGGATGGCCTTTGCCACCTGGGCAGGAGTTTTACACACTACGTAGTTTTCCTTAAAAGGCAGCTTACGCTGGTCTATCATGACTACATAGTTATCTCGCCAGGTAATGGTGGGTACCATCAGGTTTCTGCTCCAATGAAAGCTTTCCCAGATACTGTCTGCTGCACCACAGGTAGAGAGCCAGTATAAATCAGAAATCCGAATATCGAAATCCGAAACAAATTCTAATTTACAAAATCCAAATGACCAAAACAGGAGACAAGTATTTTTGAGCAGTTACGTTTTGTAAATTTTTGAATTCGAATTTCGGATTTGTTTCGTGCTTCGAAACCGGGGCCCGCCCGAAGGGTGGGGACTCCGAAGGAGAATTTAGGATTTCGAATTTGGCTGTCGCCTGTCCCTTCTTGTTCAGACCCTGTTAATGCTTTGAATCTATTGCCTCAACTTCTCTCTGAGGACCTCGTTTACTATCTTGGGATTGGCCTTGCCTCGAGTCTGCTTCATCACCTGGCCCACGAAAAACCCAAGTAGTTTTTCCTTCCCCTTGCGGTAAGCTTTAACTTGACTGGGATGAGCAGCCAGTACAGTATCAATGACTGAACGGATCTCGCCCTTATCGGTAACCTGTTCCAACCCTTTTTCCTCGATAATCCTCTTGGGACTCTTTTGAGTGGAGTACATCTCTTCGAAGACGTTCTTGGCAATTTTGCCACTGATAATTCCATCATCGATTAGCTTGAGGAGATTGGCAAGGTCCTCCGGTTTCACCGGGCATTGGTCGATTTCTCGCTGGTCTTTCTTCAGTTCCCTGAGCAGTTCCGACGTGATCCAATTGCTGACCATTTTTGGTTGAGGAAACAGGGCCACACAGGCCTCATAATAGGTTGCCAATTCCTTGCTGCCGATCAGCACAACTGCGTCTTGTTCCGACAAGCCATAATCCTTCATGAACCGAGCTTTTTTAGCCTCGGGAAGTTCGGGTAACTCTGAACGGACTTTTTCTATCCATTCTTCATCTATCAAGACCGGCACCAGGTCAGGATCCGGGAAATAGCGATAGTCATGGGCTTCCTCTTTGCCGCGCATGCCATGGGTTAGGCCAGCGTTACTATCCCACAAGCGGGTTTCCTGGACAATGATGCCTCCTTGCTCGAGAATTGCCCGCTGTCGTTTAATTTCATACTCGAGGGCCCGCTGAACGAAGCGGAAAGAGTTTATATTTTTCACTTCGGTTTTGACCCCAAGAACTGTCGACCCTGCGGGCCGCAGGGAGATATTGGCGTCGCAGCGCAAACTCCCCTCCTCCATGTTGCCGTCACATATATCCAGATAGCGAACGATATTCCGCAGTTTCTTCAAAAAGATGGATGCCTCCTCCGGGGTCCTGAGGTCCGGCTCGGAAACAATTTCAACGAGAGGTACGCCGGTGCGGTTGAAATCGACATAGCTGAGTGGTTGGGTCTCATCATGAATGAGCTTGCCGGCGTCCTCCTCAAGATGAATTCGGGTGATGCCAATCCGCTTACTCTCGCCATTGACTTCTATATCTATCCAGCCTTGCTGGGCTAGAGGCAATTCGTACTGAGAGATCTGGTAACCTTTGGGCAAATCAGGATAAAAGTAATTCTTGCGGGCGAACCGACTACTGCTGGCTATCTTGCAGTTGGTAGCGAGAGCCAGGCGGATGGTGAACTCCACTACCTTGCGGTTAAGGACCGGAAGCACTCCCGGCATGCCAAGACAAACGGGGCAGGTGTGGGTATTCGGAGCTGCACCAAACTTGGTGGAGCAACCGCAAAAGATTTTGCTTTCGGTGAGAAGTTGGGCATGAACTTCCAGACCGATCACTGCTTCGTATTCCATGAGTCTTCCTAACTCTACGGGCTAAGCCTGTTCCTATAACACCAAAGGGGGTAAAAGGGCAAGCCTTTCTCTGGCAGTCTGGGGGTAGGGGAGTAGGAACTAAGGATTGTGCATTTCGGAAGGCCTAGGGTAGGACTATGTGGTCATTTGGCCACTAAATGTGGCCGTCATAATGCTACGCTGTCATTATGCCTCCGGCGTCATTTAGGGTCGTTAGGTTACTACGCTGCACTCTCATCTTTACTTAGCTGTAATTGTGGAGTTGCGGCAACTTAATGACGGCCGTGAGGCCGACTGACGGCGCAGCCGAATGACGCGGAGCAGATGACTTCCCAGTGCTCAGTGCTTAGTAGTTTTGGTGGAACCTGCAATCTGCAATCTAGAATATACAATTATGGCTTCAGCCTTGTTCCCTTTCAGTTATTTTTGCTAGGGCTTCTTCGGCTTTGTTTTGCCAGGGACTGTCCTTGTGTTTTTTGAGTTTTTGCAAAACTCCACGAGATTTGGAGGTGCCGATCTTGCCTAAGGTCTCACAGATTGCAGTTATTACTTCTGGCTGGATGGCCTTCTTCCTTATAGTGGTCCATCTGAGGGTTCCCGAGCCCACTATGCTGTCGATCTTTTTCAGGAGGAAATCCTCAAGGGTTCCTATATCTGGTCGTTCAATGTTGCCGTAGAAGGCGATGGATCTGTACAAGCAGGACTCAATCTGTACTCTCCGGTCAGAGGGAATATCATCTATGTTCTTTAGCATTTCCATAAACTTAGCGAAAGCGCTGGAACTTCCCACTCGGGCAAGACATTCGATTGCCTCCTTCTGAACATTGACATCATTATCATTCAAGAAATCGAAATACAGCGCTTTACCCTCTGCCCCCTTTACTCGGTAGTATACCCTCAAAGCTTCCGCCTTGATGTGTGGGTTTTCATGATTTAGAAAGGGCAAAACACCATTGGCTAAGGGATGGCTTGCTCCGTCCGAGTCTAATTCCGCCAATATCCGCAGGATGTCGATTATGGATCTGGTCTCGCTTCCTTTCTCGTTTAGCTTGCCGAGAATAAAATTGATGGCTGACGGGTCGATCTGCATTATCAGCTCGCAGACATTTTTGCGGACGAAATGATCCTGACTAGTGACCAGAATAGAGACAAGTTGAGGTAGAGCCCTGCTGCCAAGTTTCTGGAAGATTGGAGCAATGGCTTCACACGTATCCCTTCTGCCCAACAAAAACTTGCTCTTCAGTGCCAGAATGGTTTCGCTTTTGCAGATTTCGTCTAGAATTTGGGCGGCGCAGTTGCAAAGCTCCTTGTTCTCACTCAGGTGTCGGTGGAAACAACTGACGATTTCAAAGATTGGCTTATAGTGATCTTTACGAGTTAATTCAGGCATAATTGCCCCAAGAGTTCGGGCAACCCGCAGATATTTTTCTTTGTCGTGAATCTTGTCTAACTGGGCGAGAATAGAGTTGCTGTCCTGGAGTATTTTATTGATTAGCTGTTCGAGCCTGATCTGCTGCTGCATCTCCGCTGGCAGTTGATCAGCAGAAATAAGCTTGTGCTTTACGTACTCTTGCAGAATAGACTCTCTGCCTTTTACTTTTTTCAGGTTGAGCGCATGAGCTAAATCTTTGGCAAGTTCTATCGGCTTTCCTCGTGCAGGTTCCTTGTCACCTCGACGGAAGGCCTCTGTGAGGAGTGCCCTGGATACTTGGGCGAGAAGATCATGGGAGAGACATTCTATTATCTCTTGGTCGATCTCAGCCTCCCTGAATTCCTCGGTTACAGCCAGATCAGTGTTGGCCAAAATATGATAGATCGCTTCAGCGTTTCGCAGAGGCCTAATGAGGTCCTGGATGATTTGTCTCCTGACTTTCCTTAGCCCTTCGCGGTCGAGGTCCGTAAAATAGGGGACCATACTGAAGTCTTTCTTGAGACGGGTGAGGGCTATTTGAGCTCGCCACGGTATGTTACGCACGGTGACGAGTTCCTCGTTGTAGATGTAAGAGATGTTGACAATCCCTTTTTCCTGTAAGGTTCGGCTGAATTTTTCTTTATCGCCCTTCTCTCGGGTGTCAACAAAACTGGGCTCGCTCATGACGTCGACGAAATTGGTAAATTCCGTGGGAGTCATGGCATTTTTCAGGGTTAAACTGATAAGGTCCTTCTGCTCGAGGAATTTGGCAAACCTGGGGACATACATCTCTGCCATCCCCTCTATCATAAGGTGATTGAGGTCTTGAATTTCCGGCAACACCCCTTCGATTAAAATGTTTTTCCCTGTGGCTTCCTCACGAATGAGGAAGGTGAGCTCGTCCCTTTGCGAGAAAAGACCTTGAAAGTCTTCGTAGAGTCCGATCTTGGCTTTCTGCGATTCAGGATGATCTGGGGTGTAGTAACCAGTGCGGAGAAAGGCTTGAATAAGGGCGAGGAGAAACTGAGCGAGCTGGACTTTGATCTCTCTATGGGGATCATCAGCACCCGATGTGCGGGCAAAGACGTTTGTGTCAGATAAACTCTTTTTCATGGGAATCCCAGACGCGGCTCAAAATATTTTAGACCGAAACAGATTTGTGCAATAGCCATGCCAGTTTGAAGAAAAAGTCAAAACTAAAAATTACCCAAAAGTTACCCGGTAACAAACGGGTAAAAATATTGAAAAGCCACTGATGTTTTTAGATTAGTTGTTTGGTTGAGGTGGCTCTGGTAGGGGGGGAAGACCCAGGGTGCTTTCTACCAGCTCCGCCAGGTGGGCGAGCCTGCTCACAAGGCGGGCATAGACCCTGAAGATCCTATCTACCGCCTCATAGGCCCTGTCAACAAGAGGTCCTAGCTCATCTTTGCCAGGGACATCCACAATGGCAAAGTCACCCAAGGTCATGTGTGCTTGGGTGTGTTCGAAGGGGTAGGTTATATCGGTGAGCAGTCTTCTAAGACGAGCAAGGATCTGTCGAAGATCCCCCATTTTTAGCTGCACTTGTCGGACCAATTTTTCGTTATCCTCTTCTCCTTCCAAGCGTTTTACCAGTACAGCCAGCTGCTGATAGGCAATTTGAAGATCTCGCACAGAGTCGAGTTGGTTTTCCAGAGCGTGGGCAGTTTTTATAAATCTCTCGGCTGCCAGTTTTGGCTCTCCACCATTGTCAATTTTGGAAACTATGCTCGGCACATTGAGTAGCTGCAAGGCACCTGTCATACGATCGCGCACGAGTTTCTCGAAAGCACTGAGCTCATCTATGACCGCCAGACGTTTTCCCTCCTCTACCTCCTGAAATACAGTTTCCATGACATTAACCTCGGCGGTGGATAAGTGGATGCCACCGTCGAGGAGAGCTCGATTTTGAAAAGCCTCCATAATACGAATTTCCAGAGTATTGAATCTCTTGAGCCTCTGGTCATAGTCCCCTGCAGAACTGACGATACGATCTCGGGTCGCCCTGAGCATTGAGGGAATTTTCTTGTAGTCAACCGAGGGAAAAATGCAATTTTGAGGCAAACCTATTGGTCTTAGCACGGTAAACTGACCCTGAAAGAAGCGGTTAAGGGCCCTTACATATTCCCACTCCTGGTCATGGCTTTTTACCATGGCCTCCACGCTCACCAGATTCCTGGGCATTACCTCTTTGCCGAATACGCTGCGATAATAATCCAGAGAAACCCTGCAAGCTCGAGCATTAAAGTCCTTGAATAAAATCGAGGCGGGGGGAGAAGAAGTAAATACCTTTGCTGAATCATTCGTTTCGGCCTGCTCGATGTAACCTTGAATTTTCCCATGGGAGATATCCAGGATGAATGAGGGTTGAGCCTTGAGCTTTCTGGCGCTGGTTATACGATCTTGATGGCAAGGGTGAGTGTGAAAAAGGCCGGTGCGCGCATTTTGCAGGTGACCTTTGAGGACCTTGTTCCTGACATCTTCGGGTATTTGTCTCTCATTGACCAGGATGAGTGCCGGGAGGTTGTCGACCAAACGCCCTTCCTCCCAAGCGTTTCCCAGATCCTGGAAGGCCCACTCATGGGCCAGGGACAGTTCCACCATTCTTTGAGCAGTGGATTCGAAGACCTGGGCGCCCACAAGCTGTGTTTCGTATCGATCCGCGTCGTACTCCATCTGACGGAGCATGAAACTGCTGATGGCATGACCGAAAATCATTAGTACCCAAAGGATCTTACGTGTAACCCAAATGAATAGCCGGGCCACCAAAAGGACGACGCCAATGCGGAAATCCCAGTTTCGGCTCCAGCGACGGATACGTTCATCCCACTCATCTTCCTCGTAGACTACTCGCTCGAACCACAGGTTGACTGAGCGAATAATGTAGGTGAGACGCATTCCGGTGGTCTGTGAGAAGTGGCCGAACTCGTGGGCCAAAACCCCGGCAAACTGGTGAAGGTTAAGTCCTCCTACCAACGGCAGGCCGATGGTGAGGACGAGGTCGTTAGAAAAAATACTCAACAACCCTCGACGAAAACTGGCCGAAGCGTTTACGTTGATGTCCAGGTGAATTTCACTTGGCATGGGGGCGCCCACGCGATCGCAAAGCTTTTGCACAAAAGCAAAAAGGAGTGATTCATCCTGAGGTTCGATTTTGCTGGGCTTGGTGTAGTAGGCTCGCCGGACGAAGAGGGGCTTTACCATGAAAAGGAGGAGCAAGCTTCCCACCACCATTGGTGCCACGTAAGTGAAAACGGCAACTCTACCACTGCTGAGCCTGTGCAATAAGTGAATACTTTCCGTGGCATGGTAATAGAGGAAGTAGGCAACGGTGGTAATTAGCCCGAGATAGATGAGTGGTAACAGCAGCATGGCAAGAGCAACCAAGGTAAGACCAAGATTGTACAAAGGAGACACCGGGATACGAGGAAGCTCACCCCGGAAGGCTTGCAGGATTGGCACACCAAGATCAGCAGCAGAGGATTTCTCATTTTTTGTCCTGTGTTCTTCCAAATCATTGGGAACAAAGACTGCCGTGGCACCAAATCTTTCCAGTTCGGCGATAATTTTTCTGGCACGAGGGGCTGGAATGCTTCTGCTCAAGACAACAGGTGTTTTCGCGACCAAACCAACCAGCTTGTCTCGAGAAACACTTTTGAAAAGCTGGGCCAAATAGTCGACTATGGCCTCTTGGTCTATTCCACTTGGCACATTCTCAAGGGTAAGTTGCCCCCTATCCACGACATCCACCTTGGTGCTCTGAGGGTTTCTGGGAAGAGCGAGACAGAAAATAGTACTGATCTCCATGAGCAAGAAGAGTGCCAAAGAGTTCTCAGATCCTTCCCAGCTTTTCCAATCCAAGCGTAGTGGGGCAAGGATTATTCGGGATATTGGTTCATACCATGTACTTAAATGCTAGTATGGTTCGATTTAACTGCTCGTATATAACTATTTATAATTATTAATTTTATGATAATATAATATTTTTTGTAAAAATTTTTCTTGACTGATAGGTATAATAATCGCTAATATGCTTCACACTATGAATAATCGAGAGAGCGATTCCACCGATGTTTTGTTAGAGTATCAGAGCCAAAAATTGCAGGACCTCATCGAAGAGGTTGTTCGGTGCTGCAAAGAACGAACCTTATTTCTCTCGAAAAAATTCGACATTCCCGAGGCCGAACTCCGTTGCCTCATGCTTTTCGGCGAGGAAAGGTATCTCACTGCCAAGGGAATCTCCCAGAAGCTGGATGTTGCCAAAAGTCGCGTCACCAAGATTATTAATGGTCTGGTTCAGAAAAGATTGGTCGAAAGCATAGACGACCCCAAAGATGCCAGAATTAAGCTGATCGGACTTACCAGCAAAGGCCACAAGAAATCAAGACAATTAGGCGACATCACCAAAGATCTGCACCAGAAGCTATTACTCGAATTCGAGCCCGAACAGCGTAAAATGGTCATTTCCTGCCTCGAAATACTGCGAACAAGCATGGAAGCCGTTAAGAATCAGATGGTCTAACGGTTTTTTTATACAATAGCGCTATCGCCGGCGAAGAATCGATACGGCCGATTTCAAAAATAAAAAATACATTCTCTATAGCCCGGCTTGTGGCAATGTTTATTCCAGACATAAAGTTCATAGGGTGAACCTTTGCAGGGTAAAAACACGTCCATCTGGTGAAATACTTCAAATTAAAAGGGGGGTGAGAAGCTCAATAAATGACTATCACGTTACTGTAATGTAAAAAGGAGAAAGGAGTATTGTATGCGAAAGCTATTAACGGTATTGCTCGCTAGTATGTTAGTAGCCACACTGTCGCCGGCAGTTTTTGCCACGAACGGCACTGAGTTGATTGGCATTGGCCCCACTTCCAGGTCAATGGGTGGAGTGGGCATAGCCGCTCCTCAAGATGCCATCAGCGCGGTCTTTTCCAACCCATCGGCCATGTGTTTCGGTCCCTACTGCCCCACTTCCCAGTTTGACTTTGCCGGGACAATTTTCATGCCGGAGCCCAAGGCGGAAATCACAGCCTCGGGGCAAACAAACAAAGCTAATGCTCGAGACCAGAATTACGCCATTCCCGCAATTGGCTTTTCCGTCCCCATAGGTGGACCTGACACCAGGTGGAGATTCGGCCTCTCGGCTTACGGCATCTCCGGTCTCGGGGTGGATTACCGGGACACCAATCTCGATCAACCAAGTTATTTCTTCGGTGGAACTCCAAACGCGCAACCTTTAGCCGCAGGAACGTACACCAATTATCAGTTGATGAAATTCGCCCCCACCATTGCCTACCAGGCTCTGCCGAATCTTTCAGTGGGTACGTCTTTTCAGATCAACTACTCAACCCTCGACCTGGGTGACGGCAGTGTGGCCGCCTATTCCTACGGAGTCAAACTCGGCGCTACTTACAAACCTCTCGATCAATTATCCCTCGGGTTGGTCTACACCTCGCCGCAGAAGGCAACCTACAATCACGTCTATGATTTCAGTCAAAATGGTCGGAGACAGAATTTGAGCTTGGAACAACCCCAGGAGGTCGGTTTCGGGGTTGCCTACGAGTTTCTCAAACCCAGAGTGTTGCTCGAGACCAATGTGAAGTGGATAAACTGGTCTGATGCCAAGGGTTATGACGATTTTGATTGGAACGACCAGTGGGTCTTCGCCGTGGGGGGACAGTGGGAAGCCATCGACCACCTGTTCTTCAGAGCAGGTTATAGTTATGCGGAAAATCCCGTGGATGACCATGATGGGTGGAATGGTAGCCTCTTAGGCCCACCAGATTTGGTCGGTGTTCAGGGCAAACAGTTACCCCGTTACTACTATGAAACCTTTAGAGTCATAGGGCTCCCCGCCATCGTGGAGCACCATATCGCTGCCGGTGTAGGGTATGAGCTTGGCGAGAATCTGGTACTCAATCTGTCTTACATGCATGCCTTCGAGAACAAACTTTCTGAAAATGGCACAGCCCCGGATGGTTCGAATGCGAACGTGCAATCCAAGCTGTCAGAAGACAGCCTCAGTTTTGCCTTTACCTGGAGATTTTAGTTGAGAATAGAGAAAATCCTCTGGGTAGTGGCGAATTTACGTTGATACTCATTGTAAGAAGCAAGAAAGTGTTTTGAAAAAACTAAGCCAGGAAACTCTATTTTTGTTTCCTGAGTCAAGGAGGACAATCAATGGCTGATGAGAAAGAAAGAGCTGCCTTCATTTGCGTGAAGGACACCCTTGACGGGGCGTATCCCTCCCTGGTGCTGGCGATCAATGCAGCCCGTCAGGGGATGGAGAGCAAAATCTTCTACTCGTTTATGGGTCTGAACATGGTGCTCAAAGGTGGTGCCGAGAGGGCCAAGTTCGTGCCACCTGGAGTGATGGGAGCCATTCCGGGCATGTCCAGCATTGCCACCGGGATGATGAAAAAAAAGATCACCAAGGCAAACATCCCTAGCTTAGCGGAGCTTCAAGAGGTGGCCCAGTTAGAGGGGGTCGAGCTG
>JAJDNB010000200.1 GCA_022340905.1 Deltaproteobacteria bacterium
GCCATCATGAAGATGGGATTGAAGGAGGGCATTACCTCGCCTTTCCCCTTGGGCCCTTCCACATTCTCCGTAGCAATCTCGAGCATCATCTCCCCGGCGATGTCTTCGGTGGCCTTGGCCCAGATGTCTACCACTTTATTGTATTTCTCTCCGTCGGTTATGAGACCCTCGTTATACTGCCTTTCTATCTCCCGGATGTTTTCGGTGGCCTTCTGAATAATGTTATGTTTTTCCGTCGGTATAACCATGTCGGAAACGGCAATGGAAACACCCGACTGGGTAGCAAATTTGTACCCCATATCTTTGATACGGTCGGCCAGAATCACCGTCCTTTTCACTCCGGCCTTGCGGTAACTATGATCGAAAAGCTCAGCCAGAGCCCGCTTGTTCATAACCTTATTGATTAATTCGAAGGGAAGCTCCTCCGGCACAATTTCGGAAAGCAATACCCTACCGGTAGTAGTATCTACCCGAGTACCATTCATGCGAACGGAGATCCGGGCATGGAGATCTAACTCTCCTGCATCAAAGGCGCAACGTACTTCGTCGGCATTGGCGAAGATCTTTTTGTCCCCTTTGGCAAAGGGTTTTTCTCTGGTCATGTAGTAGATACCGAGCACTATGTCCTGACTTGGCACAATAATGGGCTCTCCGTGGGCCGGGCTTAAAATATTATTAGTGCTCATCATCAGGACCCGCGACTCTATCTGAGCTTCAATCGAAAGTGGTATGTGCACGGCCATCTGGTCCCCGTCGAAATCGGCATTGAAGGCAGCACAAACGAGGGGATGGATCTGAATAGCCTTGCCTTCTATCAGTATTGGTTCGAAGGCCTGAATACCCAGTCGATGCAGGGTTGGGGCACGATTTAGCAGCACGGGGTATTCTTTGACCACCTCATCCAGACAGTCCCAAACCTCGGGAGTTTCTTTTTCAACCATCTTTTTGGCGCTTTTGATAGTGGTGACATAGCCCCGTTCTTCCAGCTTGTTGTAGATGAACGGTTTGAACAGCTCTAGGGCCATTTTCTTAGGAAGGCCACACTGGTGCAGCCTCAAATCAGGGCCAATCACAATAACAGAGCGCCCCGAATAGTCCACTCTCTTTCCTAAGAGATTCTGGCGAAATCTTCCCTGCTTGCCCTTAAGCATGTCAGAAAGTGACTTCAGCGGTCTTTTGTTTGGACCGGTAATAGTCTTGCCTCGTCGACCGTTGTCGAACAAAACATCTACGGCTTCCTGAAGCATTCGTTTCTCATTACGGATAATGATCTCGGGCGCATTTAACTCCTGCAGACGTCGCAGACGGTTGTTACGATTAATTACCCTGCGATAGAGATCGTTGAGGTCACTCGTAGCGAAACGCCCTCCATCCAAAGGAACGAGGGGACGCAGATCGGGAGGAAGCACCGGTATAACCTCAAGGACCATCCACTCCGGCTCATTTCCCGAATCCCTGAATGCGTTTACCACTTTGAGTCGTTTGGCTAACTTCTTCCGTTTGGCAACAGAATTGGTATCGCTCATCTCCTGCCGCAGTTCGTCAGCGAGTTTCTCCAAATTGAGACTTGCCAAAAGTTCCTTGACCGCTTCGGCACCTATTCCCACCCTAAAACTATTACCGAATTGTTCGCGCAGCTGCCGATACCGCTCTTCACTCAACAACTCGTTGTTATTCAGGGACGTGTCCCCGGGGTCGATAACAATGTAGCTGTCGAAATAAAGAACCTTTTCCAGCTCTTTAAGGGTTAGGTCGAGGAGATTGCCCACCTTGCTGGGTAAACTCTTGAGAAACCATATGTGGGCAACAGGCGCTGCTAGCTCAATGTGGCCCATGCGTTCTCGACGAACTTTGGACTGAATTACCTCGACACCGCACTTTTCGCAGACTACCCCTCGATGCTTCATTCTCTTGTACTTGCCACAATTACACTCATAGTCCTTTGTTGGCCCGAAGATCTTGGCACAAAAGAGCCCGTCGCGCTCGGGCTTGAAGGTCCGATAATTTATCGTTTCTGGTTTCTTGATCTCACCATATGACCATTCCCTGATTTTCTCGGGTGAGGCCAATGAGATACGAACAGCATTAAAGCTCAACGGATCTTTTGGACGAACGAAAAGGTTGTACAGTTCTTTCACTGCAACCTCCTTAAGGAGAACTTTCTCCTTATCTTGTGGTTTTGCCCATCAAATCGGGCAGTCTTTAAATGAACTGGGACACAGATTTTCACAGATGCCCACAGATCCTTACTTCTAAATCTGTGTTTTTCTGTGTCCAAAATCTAATCTCGATACTACCGTACTAGTTATCGACGTCTTCCAAGAGACGCACATCTAAGCCTAGTGCCTGAAGTTCTTTTACCAACACGTTGAAAGATTCCGGCAACCCGGCCTCGAGTGTGTTCTCACCCTTGACGATCTTCTCATACATGCGGGTCCTGCCAGCCACGTCGTCGGATTTAACCGTCAAGAATTCCTGCAGGGCATAAGCAGCGCCGTAAGCCTCCATGGCCCAAACTTCCATCTCACCCAAACGCTGCCCGCCAAACTGCGCTTTGCCTCCCAACGGTTGCTGGGTTACCAGCGAGTAGGGACCAATGGATCGCGCATGGAGTTTGTCATCTACCAAGTGGTGCAATTTCATCATGTACATGATCCCCACTGTAACCTTACTGTCGAAGGGATCCCCTGTACGGCCATCGTATAGGGTCGCCTGCCCTAGTTCGGGAAGGCCGGCCTCCTTGAGAAACTTACGAATCTCTTCTTCTTCAGCACCATCAAAAACCGGGCTAGCCAAGTGGAATCCTTCGCGGTAGTGAGGGATAAGACTCCTGAGATCACTCTCGTCTGCCTCGGCAAAATACTCGTCAAATTCTGCCTTAGAGTGCAGCCGCTTGAGCTTCGCCAGTACATCTTCCCGGCTCTTGTATGCTTCAATGAGAAGCGATAGTTGCTCGCCGATCCCTTTGGCCGCCCACCCCAGGTGGGTCTCTAAAACTTGCCCCACATTCATACGGGAGGGCACACCAAGAGGGTTCAAGACAATATCGACCGGCCTGCCATCCTCAAAATACGGCATATCCTCCTCCGGCAGCACCCGGCTCACCACCCCCTTGTTACCATGGCGACCAGCCATCTTGTCTCCTACCGAAAGCTTGCGCTTAACAGCCAAGTAAACCTTGACC
>JAJDNB010000207.1 GCA_022340905.1 Deltaproteobacteria bacterium
ATGGCGGGCCGAGGCGGAAATTTGCCCCCTGAAATGCTTGCCAAAGTGTCCGGAGAGATTGCAGCCCAGGTGGAAAGAGCCGCCAACATTATCAGCCACCTCAGGGAGTTCGGACGAAAGAGTGAGCTTGACGAACTGGAAAAAGTCGATATCAACAAGCCTCTCCTTGACATATTTACCCTTCTCGGTCAGCAACTCAAACTCAGGCAGATCAAAGTAAATCTTGACCTTGACGACAATCTTCCGGCCGTACTCGGGGTGAGCAATCGCTTGGAGCAGGTATTTATCAATTTGGTCATGAATGCTCGAGATTCTATGGAAGAAGAGAGGGCGGGTGGTTATGGAGAAGACAAGGAGAGTTCCTTGACCATTCGTTCCTACCAAGAAAACGGCAAGGTTGTCGTTGTAATATCAGACACAGGGACAGGCATGGGAGAAAGTGTCAAGGATAGAATTTTTGAACCCTTCTTTACCACGAAAGAGGTGGGCAAGGGTACCGGCCTTGGTCTGTCCATAAGCTACGGAATTGTCAAAGATTACGGTGGAGACATTGAAGTGGAGAGTGAGGTTGGAGTCGGTACCACTTTCAAACTAACCTTTCCCGGAGCAGAAAGTGACAAAAAGGGGTTGGAGGAAAGTTTGGCATGATGAAACTGTTGGTAATCGATGATGAAGAGAGCACCAGAGATCTCCTGAGGATCACCCTGGAAAGCGACGGCTACGAGGTGCTCACCGCCGAAGACGGTCCCAGCGGGCTCGAGGTCTTCACTAATGAAAACCCACCCATTGTTCTAACCGACATTAAGATGCCCGGGATGGACGGTATTGAGGTGCTGCGAAGGGTGAAAGAACACAACAAGGATGCTGAAGTCATTGTGATCACAGGTCATGGAGAGATGAACCTGGCCATTAACGCCCTCCAATTGGAAGCCTCTGATTTCATCAACAAACCGATCAGCGATGCCGCTCTGTCCGTTGCTTTGCGCCGCGCCAAGGAAAAGATCTGGATACGACAAAAACTTGACGAGTACACCAACAATCTGGAAGGTTTGATCAGAGACACCACCGAGGAATTAGAAAAACGGCACGAGTTGGAGCACAATCTTATCCAAACCTCAATGGATGGAATCATTGCCAATGACCGTCAGGGAAACCTTATAATTTTCAACGAGGGCGCAGAACGTATTCACGGTTATACTCGTGAGGAAGCACTCACCAGCATACATGTGACCCAACTCTACCCCGAAGGAGTTGCCAGGAAGATCAAGAAAATGATCTATGGACCCGAGTTCGGCGGGCCCGGAAGACTGATCAACTACGAGACGGAAATT
The DNA here is from genome assembly GCA_022340905.1 of Deltaproteobacteria bacterium. Classification (GTDB taxonomy): domain Bacteria; phylum Desulfobacterota; class Syntrophobacteria; order BM002; family BM002; genus BM002. The sequence continues at coordinate 1,332 of JAJDNB010000207.1, forward strand.
CTCACCAAAAAAGGTGAGACTCGTCCCATTTTACTTTCAGCAACTCTGCTCTACGAAGAAGGCCGAGAGGTGGCCACTGTGGGCTATTTCAAGGATATGCGCGAGGTAAAACGACTCGAGCAAGAGCTCATAACACGCTATGAGTTTCAACACAATCTTGTCCAGACCTCAATGGATGGAATCATTGCCAATGACCGCAAGGGTAAGATCATAATTTTCAACGAGGGGGCAGAACGCATTTACGGCTACACCGCCGAAGAAGCTCTCTCGGGGATGAGTGTTACCGATCTTTATCCCAAGGGTGAGGCCAAGAAGATCAAGCAACTGACTTATAGCGATGACTACGGAGGCTCTGGTAGGCTGGTAGACTATGAAGCGAAGGCTATAACCAAAAAAGGCGAGTTGGTCCCAATCCTACTCTCAGCCAGCCTGCTCTATGAGGACGGGGAGGAGGTGGCCATGGTTGGCTACTTCAAGGACATGCGCCAGATTAAGCGGTTAGAGGCTGAGCTTATCGAAAGCGAGCGAATGGCCGCCATGGGCCGAGCCACAGCAGGCATTGCCCACGGAGTTAAGAACATTCTCCACGGCATGAAACTCGGTGCATTCATGGTGAACAAGGGGTTGGAAAGAGAGAAAGCTGACTTGCTCCGTAAAGGGTGGAACCTGGTAGGCAAGAATATTAATCGTATCTCCCGGATGACTTTGGACATGTTGAGTTATGCCCGTAGTAGCCCACCTGTGCGGCAAAGGTGTTCATTAAATGAGATTGTCGAGGAAGTGTGCGAGTTGATGGAGGAAAAAGCTAAAGAGCGACAAATTCAGCTGATCAGGGACCTGGACCCATCAATACCTTCGATTGAGGTAGATGCGGAGGGTATTCATTCCTGCCTAATGAACCTGGTAACCAATGCCATTGAGGCCTTTCCAGAAACCAGCAGTGGCGGCCAAATTACAGTGTCCAGCCGAGACGAAGCAGAGACAGGAGTGAGTTTGCAGGTTAAAGACACCGGGCGGGGCATGACCAAAGAATTGCAGGAGCAGGTTTTCGAGCATCTTTACAGCACCAAGGGAGCCAGAGGGACAGGCCTAGGGCTGGCCATTACCCAAAAAATAGTTCGTGAACATGGTGGCACCATTCAACTGGAATCAGAACCTAACAAAGGTTCCAGTTTCACTATTTTCCTGCCCAAGTAATTCATTCCCCTTTCGCCTCTGGTCGTGCAAACCATTCAAACCGTTCAAGTCGTTGAAGTCGTCAATTAGTCAATTGGTCAAATGGTTAATTCGTTATTGAGGTCATTAATGACTATTTGAATATTCGACAATTTGACCTGCTGTCGTCTGTCATCTGTCGTCCGTCGTCTGACTTCCGACCTCTGACTTCTGACCTCTGGCTCCTATGCTCTATGCTCCATGTCCACATCTCACTTCTTCTTGGGCACATGGAAAGTCCTGCCAATAACTCTTTCCGCAGCTTCTACCTGATCGTCCGAGATGACAAACATGGAAGAGGTAATGGTGGTAGCGATGCTGAGAACCTTGATTCCGGCTTGTGCTAGCGCTTCAAAGAGGAGACCGGATGTCCCAGGACGAATGTCAAAATGAGCTCCCAAAACTCGCAGTACTGCCACTGAGCGCCGCATTTCGACGGCCTGAGCCTGCATTCTACTGGTGACCTCCTTTAATTCGGCTTCTAGGCGAAAGAAATCGTCGTTGGCGATACAGATGACCAAATCGCGGTTCATACCGCCGGCACAGCCTTCGAGGAGGAATTTTACTGAAACGTTGTGACGTTCCAAAAGATCAAAGAGTGGCCTAGTGGCCCCTGGACGGGTAGGAATACGAAGAAAATTAAGCTGGATTACATTGCGCAGAACTTTGAGAGGAAAGATTTCTAAAGTCTCGGTGACTCCCACAGTCGCTTCCCTTGTGATAAAAACATCTTTCAGAAAGGCTTCTCGATTCGCACCTCAGCTGGTTACGGTAACTCAAAGGCATCTTCCAAAGAGGCGAGCGCTTTCTCCACATCTTCTGTGCTGAGGACGCATGATATTACTGAACTGGCATTGTTGACAGAAAGTATATGTATGCCATTTACTCCAAGGGTAGTGAGAAGTCTTTCAGCTATTCGGGGACGTTCCTTGTGGGGATAAATGGAGATAACCTTAACCCTGGGGTGATACATGAAATCCCTGATCCCGAGTCTTTTGTCATTTGCATCGAGCAAATTCAAGGCCGCATCAAGAAATTCAGTATCGATGCAAAGGCACAATGATGTATTTCCAGCGGAGTCATTATACTTATTGATAAAGCGTATGTTGATGGAGTGTGTCCCCAGTAACTTGAGTACGGCCGCAGTAGAATCGCTAATTCCCCCCGGCAGAAGTAAAGTGAGGGAAGCCAGTTCCGGGCTCTGGAGAATGCCGGTAATTCGTATTCTCTCAGGCTTTGGAGCGCCTATGCGGCGCATTATTTCGAGGGTTTTACTCTGCCTATCCATGGATAATCTTAGCGAGGGAAATGAAAGGAAAAGGAGGCCACAAATATACCATTTAATCATTTAGCGTTGGTCATTTGAAATGAATCATTTATTATTGAACCCTTAAAAATGGTTTTTCCCTCAGATGGGCGTGGGCCCATCCTTGAATGATAGATGAAGAAGCGTAAAATGGCCAGGAGATTTCGTATTTTTCATCCACCAGGTTCGGGGCATGGGAGAGAATGGAGGGGCCAGGAGACAGATGACAGGATTTCGGATTGATTAACGCAGAGCGCAGAGGGCATAGCGCATAGCGTATGAGGTTAGACGGCGATATTAAATAGCCGGAAGCCAGCGGGCAGTTTCGTTATACGTTATTAGTTATTCGTTATTTGGGAGTTGGCGCCTGTGAGCTGTGAGCCACATTGACGGTTTGAACGACTGGAACGGCTGAATTACCCATGAGAAATGATGAAATAATAAGATCTTCTTACAAAACCCGCCTTCGAGCTATGATCCTAGCCCTTGTGGTTGGTAGCTTATTGATGGCTGTCAAGTTCGTGGCCTATTTTATCACAGGCTCAGCAGCGGTACTTTCTGACGCTCTCGAGTCTATAATTAATGTTGTTGCCAGTGGCTTTGTCCTCTACAGCATCTATTTGAGCCATCAGCCTCCTGATAAGAGTCATCCTTACGGCCACGGGAAGATTGAATATTTTGCTGTCGGTTTCGAGGGAGCACTCATCATCCTGGCGGCTGGAGCTATTCTCTACAAGGCAATTCCCTCCTTTTTCCTGGCAAAAGTATTAAGCAGGCTGGGCTTCGGCATCGTGCTGGTGCTAGCAACATCAGTTGTTAATCTGTTACTGGGGCTTTTTCTTGTTCGCACTGGGCGGAGGACCATGTCCGCTCCTGTGGAAGCGGACGGCAAACATCTCCTCACCGATGTCTTCACCAGTGCGGGGGTGGTGATCGGCTTGGTTTTGGTTAAGTTGACCGGCTGGGGCTGGTGGGATCCTGTAACCGCAATTGCAGTCGCAGTCAATATAGTTATTACCGGCTGGCATTTGGTGAAAAAGTCTTTTGGCAGACTGATGGATGAAGCCGATCCAGAGTTGCTCGGAAGAATTGTTGAGATTTTGAACGAACATCGACATCCGGATTGGATTGATGTTCATCAACTACGAACTAGATATTACGGAGACAAGGTTCACGTTGACTTCCATCTCGTTGTCCCCCGAAGCCTCGGCCTTCTTGAGGCACATTTCGAGGCGAAAGAAATAGAGGAGAAGATTCTGAAATCTCTACGGGAGGTGGCGGAAGTCATCGTCCATGTGGATCCATGCGAGGATCCCTTCTGTGAATGGTGTCTGCGAGATAAGTGTCAGGATAGAGGGAGAGATTTTGTTGGTGCAGCTAAGCCCTGGCAGGTGGAAAAAGTGGTGATGAGACGGCAGCATCAGGGGAAATGAAACTGGTAAGAATAGTAGGCAGCAAGCAGTTTTGGTATCCGTTATTAGTTATTCGGGAGTTTTGCTCCTATGAGTTGTAAGCTGTATTGACGATTTTTACTGCTTCTGCGATTTCTACGATGTGAAAGGTTTGCCACCACCGTTTACGGCTTACGGCTTACCGTTTACCGATTTTACGATGAGCAATGACAACGGCACGTTTGGTTTATGCAGATGAATCCGGTCTGTTGTATGACCACCCCTATCTGGAGATGGCTGGATCCAGTGGGGGAAACTGGACCCGGGTTGAGGACAACGTTCTCATACCCTTGCCCTCGGGTAGTGAAATCTTTCTGCTTCCGCAACGCTTTCCCGTAGGCTACGACTCCAAAAAGAGAGGATTCGTCAAGCTTAGCGAGGATCCCCACCACCCTCAGAGCAAAGTGCAGGCAGTGGCCGCCTTTATGGCGCCTGCACACACGCAAATACTCACTGCTGCCTACCACGGCGAGGAAAACGCCCCAATTTTGCCACTTTTTAGTTACACTGCTCTGGGCTGGCTGGAGGACCGGTTCGTGGTGGCTGGCGTCCGTGTAGACCCTTTGGTGCGCCAAGATATCGACCAATTTGAGCAAGAAAAGCTCGAAAAGATGGCCACGAGTGCTCTTGGCCTTCACCGTCATAACCGGCTCATACAACACCTCGGAACCTGTGCCCTAACCTATGGATGCCCGGCAGCCAAAAATTATTTTCTACGACGCTGGGAGGCACCGCTTCCCACCTCACCTCAGTGTAATGCTACCTGCCTCGGATGTATCAGTCTGCAGGAAGGAGATCAAATATGTGCATCACAAGAGCGTATTACCTTTGTTCCCACCCCCGATGAGATAGCCGAGGTTGCGGTGGATCATCTGCAGGAAGCTGAAGATCCTGTGGTGAGCTTCGGCCAGGGATGCGAAGGTGAGCCACTCTTACAGGGGAAGACTCTGATAGAAGCGGTTAAGCTCATTCGAAGTCAGACCGACGCTGGCACCATTAATCTCAACACCAACGGAAGTCTGCCGCAAACCATCGCTGAACTGAGGGATTCCGGTCTGGACAGTATTCGGGTCAGTTTGAACAGTGTCAGGGAAGCATATTACCATGCCTACTACAGGCCACGAGGGTATGGCTATTCTGATGTCACACGTGCCATCCTAACTATGAAGAGCAAAGGGGGTTTTGTCTCCATCAACCTTCTTACTCTTCCTGGGCTCACGGACGAGGAAGAGGAGGTGGAGTCTCTCATTCGACTCCTCGATGAAACAGCCATAGACCTCATTCAGATGCGGAATCTCAATATTGACCCTGAATGGTATCTGCGGGAGATAGGTTATCACCCAAGTGGCCGAGTCGTTGGTATTCCTGAAATGATGAAAAGGATTCGTACATCTCACCCCCAAGTGAGTTTCGGCTATTTCAATCCTTGTCTCAATCCAGGGAAGGAGAGGGCCACATCATAATCCCCGGCCGACCCCGTAAGCGGAATCTGTGACAGGGGAGAGAAAAGGGATCCTGAAGCGAGCGTTGCCTTGGGCGAGGATGAAGAAAGGAAAAAATATGAGTGGGTGGCTCCTCAATTCACTTTTGGCTCTGGTCTGTTTTGGCTTGTGGGGGTTTTTCCCTAAAATGGCCGTTAGATATATAAATCCCAAGAGTGCGTTGATCTATGAAGTAATGGGGGGAATATTAGTAGTTGCAGTGACATGGTTAAGCATGAGCAAAGCAATAGAGCATGATTTGAGGGGAATTATACCGGCATTCATTACTGGGGTAGTAGGTTACTTGGGGATGTTTTTCTTTTTGCACGCAGTGGACTCGGGCAAGGTTTCAGTTGTTGCCTCACTGACAGCCGTGTATCCGGTGGTTACAATTTTGTTGGCCGCAATCATTCTGAAAGAGCAGATGAACTCTATGCAATATGTGGGAATATTCATGGCAATGGCAGGAGTGATTCTCCTTTCGTACGGTTAAAGTGAGCATTCTTTCACTCCATGATGCCGGAGGAGGTTGTTGACAAAGAGCCTTTTCTCTTACTTTTTGAGGTTGTTCTGGTATGAGGGGAGGTACTCTAGATTTACATTGTGCATGGCAGATAAAATGTTTCCTCGAATTTTGCGATTTTTTCGATAGAGACCCTGAAGAATATCGCGGATTTCTTGGCGTTTGCCAGTGTTCTTGGAAGGACAGGGATTGACTGACAAGGGAAGGCCTAGGCTCTGGTGGAATCGACGAATTGTTGCTGAATCCAGAAGAGATAGGGGCCGAATGACTGTTATATCCCCGCCGAAAAAAGGCTGCCGGGGCAACATGGTCGATAGCTGGGAGCCGTAGAAGATGTTTATGAAGAAAGTCTCGATGAGATCGTCGAGATTGTGCCCAAAAGCGATTTTATTGCAATTTCGTCTTCTAGCCTCCCTAAAGAGGGCTGTACGTCGCAGCCGTGAACAGAGGAAACATGGATTCTCTCTGTTTTCAGCGCTGTGAGCTCTGGGACCAAAGTCGCTATCAATTGTCCGGTGAGGCACTGTTAAAGATTCTACCCATTCTTGCACTGAAGAGTACTCATCATCCCCAAAACCTAAGTCCACGTGAGCCGCAAAGAGCTTGTAGGCAATGGGAATTCGACTCAGTCGATTGTGCAGCAACCACAAAAGCAATGTGCTGTCCACGCCGCCGCTTAGAGCCACAAGAATACGGTCATCACCGTCTATAAGCCCGTAACGTTGGACGGCCCGGCCCAAAAGCCGGCGAACCTTCTTGCCAGCGAAGGGAATTTTCGCGCGAGAGTGATTAGACATGACGGATGGATCCACCTTCCCACTGTTCCGAGTGCTGAGCTGAGGGGAGACAGTGGGGATTATTCCATAAGATTGCTTGTCAGGCAAACAGATAGACGGAGCCCGGATATTTCATGAATCACCTGCTCCGACCGCGGATTTGGGCGTCCTTCCAGGCGTCCTCGGGTGTCGGCCCCTGCGACGTACCGTACAGGTACGCCTCGGGCCCAACACCCTGCGGGAGCCAGGTGGCACGCCCATCTTCGCGGTCTCGCGAGGCAATTCATGAAACATCCGGGCTAGCTCGAAAAATTGGTGAAATGTCCGGGCTAGAAGGAGGGTTGTCACATGAGAGAGATAGTTACCACTGAAAAAGCACCAAAGGCTGTTGGTCCATACTCACAGGCAATAAGGTTTGCGAATCTGTTATTTGTCTCCGGACAGATTGCTTTGGATCCCAAGAGTGGCGAAATTGTGAGGGGAGACATCGAAGTTCAGACCAAGCGGGTTCTTGAAAATCTAAAGGCCATAGTTGAAGCCAGTGGAATGGGGCTGGAGGACATACTGAAATGTACGTGCTTTCTGCAAGACATGGAGCATTTCGGTAGATTCAATTCCGTCTACAGTACCTATTTCGCAGATGTGCTTCCAGCGAGGGAAACGGTGGAAGTGTCTCGGCTCCCTAAAGATGTTTTGGTTGAAATCTCGGCAATTTGTGGAAAGTAAAACGGACTGGTAGGCAAGGACGGCAAGCAGCAAGGATTGAGTACTTCACTCTACCCACCGAAGACCACTACTAACAAAAAAGCGGCGATAGTTTGTGGGAACTTCACCGCTTCAAACCCATACCACTAGAACCGATCAAAAACGATTATCAGGTCTGCTTTTCGAAATCATCTTTGCTAGCACCGCAGATGGGGCAGGTCCAGTCCTCAGGAAGATCTTCAAACGAAGTCCCCGCAGGAATACCCCCTTCGTCGTCACCTACCGCAGGATCATACACGTAACCGCAAATTTGGCAGACCCACTTATCCATAGCCTCCTCCTTTTCCAATGAGGCAGATCACCTCAATTAATCTATACGTTAACTGTTGATTCAATAGCCTAATATCTTAACCTGAGCCACTTTACAATTTTTGCTTATGATTCGCAACCACCATTTCCCATTTGTTATTTCTCATTTATCATTTACTTATTGCAAATGATAAATTTTGCGAACTGTAGCCTCGAATGCAAAGCAGGAATGTAAGGTTGATGGCAAATCAAGAGTTCATAGTCATAGACGGGAGTTATGGTGAAGGTGGTGGGCAGTTGCTCCGTACCTCTCTGTCTTTGGCCGCAATTACAGGGAAGCCTCTCAAACTGGTAAACATCCGCGGGAGGCGCAAAAAGCCAGGTTTGAGACCCCAACATCTTACTGCGGTTAGGGCTTGTGCATCTATATGCGGGGCCAAACTTGAAGGTGTTAAGCTGGATGTAACTGAACTTAATTTTGTTCCCGGAACCATTGTTTCGGGCTCTTATGAATTTCATATAGGCACAGCAGGCGCATCTACTCTCGTACTCCACACCATACTACCTATCCTCTCCGAGGCGGACGGCGAGTCTCATCTCCTCATAAGCGGTGGTACCCATGTCCCTTGGAGCCCGCCATATCATCATGTAGCCCAGGTACTTATCCCTACCCTGAAGCAGCTCGGCTACAGCTGCAAAACGCATCTCAATCGTTGGGGGTGGTATCCGAAGGGAGGCGGGGAGATTCAGGCCAGGATCAAACCTCACAGGCCTCTCGGGTCCTTACATTTAGATCAACCGTTCGACTTGAGACGCATTGTTGGAATTTCGGCCAGTAGTGGGTTACCGGAGCACATAAGAGTCAGACAAAAAAACCGATTGGAGGCCCGATTGCAGAAAGCCGGCTTTCAAGGGGAAATCGAATTAATGGATATTCATGCCAGAAATCCGGGGACGCTGGTATTTCTCTTGGCTCAAGGAAAGGACTCTTTAGTGGGTTTTTCTTCACTGGGAGCTCGCGGCAAGCGGGCTGAACTAGTTGCGGACGAGACTGCTGATGAATTTTTCCATTTCCTGGAGTCAAGAGCTGCATTGGACTATCACTTGGCCGACCAACTTCTCATCTACCTGGCGAGTGTGCCAGGCAAGCATTATTTCTCTGCATCCAAGATTACCCAGCATTTGTTAACCAACGCTTGGGTGGTAGAAAAGTTTCTTCCCGTTAAGTTTGAAATTAAGGGTGAACCAGGTGAATCTGGCACGGTGGTAAAGAGAGACCTTTAGTAGGAGGCATGGAGCATAGAGTATTAGGCGAGACGAGCGAGACCAGACCAGACTAGAGGACAGACGACAGACGACAGCAGGCAGTTTTGTTATCCATTATTAGTTATTCGTTATTCGGGAGTGTTGCCCCTGTGAGTTGTGGGCTGTATTGACACTTTCTACGGCTTCTACGATTTATACGACTTCTACGACTTGGCCCGTTTATACGACTTGAAAGGCTTGAACGAATTTAATGGTTTTAATGGAGTCTGTGCTCTATGCCCTATGCCCACTGCTAAAAATGAGAAATGACGGAAGGCAAATTTTGTGTTAGGCTGAGGCAAATTCCCGCGACACTTGCTTGCCTTTCATTCCAACGTACTATTCGGTATTCGCTTTCGCTCATAGTGGGAAATCCACATGTGCCCTATTCGGGTGCGGAGGTGATATGGAACAGCAGCTAATGTTCGAGAAAATTCTGGTGGCCAACCGCGGTGAGATTGCTGTTCGGATTATGAGATCGGCTCAAGAGCTGGACATCAAGACAGTGGCAATCTACGAGGAGACAGACAAAGACGCTTTCCACATTACGCAAGGAGAAGAAGCGATCTGTGTGGGTCCAGGTCCGAGGAAGGACTACCTCAACATTGACGGCATTATCGAAGCAGCCAGAAAAACCGGGGCTCAGGCCATCCATCCCGGATACGGTTTCTTGGCAGAAAATCCGGATTTTTCCAAAGCCTGTACTGATGCTGGTCTGGTTTTTATCGGACCGCCTCCAGAGGTTATAAGCAATCTGGGTAGCAAAGTAATCGCCCGCCAAATAGCAATAGATGCTGGTATACCGGTTATTCCAGCAACAGACAATCTGTCATCAGAAGGACAGGGTGAAGAGGAGGCTTTGGCCTTCGCTGCAGAGAATGGCTACCCCATAATGATAAAAGCGGTGTCAGGGGGTGGGGGACGAGGTATTCGCAGGGTGGAAGATAAAAAAGGACTGCTAGACGGCATCAAGCGGTCCCGCTCCGAGGCCATGATGTCTTTTGGGAACGATGCAGTTTATCTGGAGAAATGCATACGCCGCCCCCAGCACGTAGAGGTGCAAATTTTGGCAGACCACCAGGGCAATGTGGTTCATTTAGGCACCCGCAATTGCTCAATTCAGCGCCGCCACCAGAAACTCATCGAGATGGCCCCGGCAGGCCTAAAGAAAGAGTTTGCCGATAGGCTCTGCACCTCAGCGGTTAAGGTCACTAAAGCTGCGAACTATCTCAGCGCTGGAACGGTTGAATTCCTAGTAGGGGCGGAGGGAGAATTCTACTTTTTGGAGGTGAACACACGCATTCAGGTTGAACACACAGTAACTGAAATGGTAACAGGAATAGACTTAGTGAGGGAACAGTTGCTTATCGCCTTGGGTGAGCCTATTAGCTTTACCCAACAGCAAGTGGTGGAGAGAGGCTATGCCATTGAGCTAAGAATCAATGCGGAGGATCCAAAAAACAACTTTCTCGCGAGTCCTGGAAAAATTCAGGTCTACCAAGGTCCCGGGGGACATGGAGTGCGCTTGGACGGAGCCATATATCAGGGCTATGAGATTCCCCGCTATTATGACTCAATGCTAGTAAAATTAACAGTCTATGGCTATACCTGGCAAGAAGCCGTGGATCGCTTGGCCCGCGCCCTGAAAGGATTCGTCATACTTGGTGTCAAGACCACCATTCCCTATTTTCAACAGATTCTGCATGAGCCTGATTTCATACAAATGAAATTCGATACGTCTTATATTGATACCCACCCCCACTTGGTGGAATATCTCGAAGAGGAAAGGGAAATGGAGAAAATAGCTCGCCTTATTGCCGAGATCAGCGCTTATGGGTTCAACCCCCATGCACAATAGATAAGCATAGGGCATAGGGCATGGAGCACAGTGTAGGGAAAACCTGCCAGGTAAACACGAAAGTGGAAAAACTGATGTGAGATATGAGATTTGGGATGTGCGGTGGTAAGAGAAGTAAGTTTCAATCCCAGATCCCACATCTCACATCCAGAGATCAATTTATATTTCCGCATAGAGTAGGAGAGAGAGTCAGGATATGGAAGCCCGTATAACAACAGCAATGAGCACCGGAGAGATTCTAGAGGTTTTGCGGCGTGCAGAGGGCTACTACCTGTGCAACAATGAAAGAGATGTTTCGCAATCTGACTTCAAGAATCGCTTAATGCCAATGACCACAGTGCGGGTCGCTCCCTACCGGGAGGCGGCAGGGTTTTTTTCTATAGAGGTAAGTGGGGGTGCTTCGGTACACGTTGACCTGATGCGGAAACAGGTGAATCCCTTTGAAAGGCTGAGAATTGCCCGCAGAGCCATGCCAAATACACTGTTGCAGGCGGTATGCCGAGGAGCGAGCTTGTTTGGCTATCGCCATTACCCTGACAATGTCATTAGATCCACCGTGAGAGAATTCGCCAAATACGTCAATGTCTGGCGAGTCTATGATTTTCTCAATCATGTCCCCAACATGATACCGGTTTTCGAGGAGGTCCAAAAGACAGGGCAAATACTCATGCCCAGCATTTGTTTCAGTACGGGAAAAGAGCACACTGATGATTATTACGTGGAGAAAGTAAAAGAGGTATTGGATGTGACCGGGCCCGACGTGATCATTTCCATCAAGAATCACTCCGGTCTGGGAACACCAAAACGAATTAGCAGCCTGGTGGAGGCAATCCATAAATCATGTCCTGACATCATATTGCACTACCACGGATGTAATACAGATGGTAACGATATTGGCCGGATGATTGCGGCGGTTACAGCAGGAGTGAAGATTTGCGATGTGGCAGACCACGGTTTAGGCGCAGTTTACGGGCAGGCTCCAGCACTTACACTGATTCAGACCTTGGAAGACTACGGGAAAAAGGCTGTCGGCGTGGATGTTGAGGCTCTGGTAAAGGCTTCTGATGTCTTGCGAAATGAGCGCAGAATCTACGAACCTTTTGAGAATGTCTTCCGCGGACATGACCCAACTGTGGCTTCCTACAAGCTTACCGGTGGTGCCGCGGGCAGCACCTTCGAGCAGGCAGACAAAGGCGGCTTTCTCGATAGGATGCCCGAGATCCTCGACGAAATGAGCCGAGTGCAGGTCGAACTGGGGAATTGGTGGTCAGTGACACCGGGGTCTCAAATACTCTGGACCACGGCGGTTAACAATGTACTCTACGGGCGATACGAGAGGCCCTCTTTAGATCTGAAAAATCTAATCCTCGGCAGGTACGGACCGCTACCATTTTATGATCCCCAGGAATGGATATGCAAAAAGGTACTGGAATATCAGCGAGCGGACGGGAAAAAATGGCACCAGGTTCTTGCCGAAGAGGGAGGGTTAGTGAAACCCAGGGACGTAGACTTGGACCGGGAGCGGGAGGAGCTGGAGAAAAAATTTTCTCGGCCGGTCTCCACTGAGGATTTGGTTCTTTACTTACTCTACCCCTTTGACGGTATCTCCTTTCTAAAGTTTGAGGCCCAGTACGGGAAAACCTGGCTTCTTCCTCCGGAGGTTTGGTTCAGGCATGGTGGTTTTGAAAATGGCGAGCGCGTTACATTTCAGGATGAAAATGGCAAGCCGCACTCCATAGAAATAATTTCCACCCGCCGGGAAGGAGCCACGGTAATTATTTCGCTCATGGTGGACCACGCCTTTCATACCCAGAGCGTGACCCTTGAAGGTTAGAATGGCTGTCCCCCTCCAGGCTAGCAGCAGCAGGCAGCGGGCAGCAGACAGTGTGGTTATCCGTTATTAGTTATTCGTTAATCGGGAGTTTTGCTACTGTGAATTGTAAGCCCTATTGACACTTTCTACGGCTTCTGCGATTTCTACGCCTTTTACGACTTCAACGATCTGAACGATTTGACCACTTAACTAATTGGCCATTTGACTAATTGACGCCATGGGCTATGGTGAAAAATATAAAATAACAGGGGAATAGGGATGAAGCGAAGAACTGTTCTGTCAAGCATCATTTTTTTCTGGGCATTGCTTGTTCTTTCTCTTCCGGAGGCATGGGCACAAAATTACGGCCAAATCCGAGCCCTGAAAGGCAGGGCAGATACAGTCAGCCAACAAAAAAATCGTTTTGTCGCAAGGGTATTGCACTCATATCAGATACCCTGCGAGGTTACCAAGGAGGGCGTTGTAGCTCGGCTGTATATTCGAAATCGCTGGTATGATGTAAACCAAATCGAGATTGTTCCTGTAACTAAGGAGATAGAGGGGGGTTACCAGGTCATTGCCCATGAAATATTTTTCTACACAGAAGGTGATATCTTGCACTTGGTTTCTGCAGTTACAATCCACTAAGGACCAGGTTAATTAGTGCATTAGTTCATTGGGCAAATACTTTGTCTTTGCGATTTGACCATTTGACAAATCGACTAATTGACCAACTTCCTAATCCTCGCTGTCATCCGCGGGTTCGTCAAAACGAAACTTGATCTCGTAGATCCCATCTTCCAGACTCCTGTTGATTACATAACCAGTCTTGCGAAACACTCGGAGCATTTTCCTGTTGGCGGCCAATACGTAGGCCATAAATCCGGTAACTCCCTTGCTTTGGGCAATTTCGGTCAAATAGCGAACCAGAAATGTTCCTATGCCCTTGTGCTGCAGTTCCGACCTCACAGCAAAATCCACCTCGGCGAAATTAGACTCTTGATCTAAAATGTAACGTCCTACCGAGATAATCTTCTCAGAGCCAATGTCCCCTACCACACCAATAATGGTCATCTCATTTTCATAATCGATATTTGTCATGGCCTGTGTGTCTCGATGGGGAAAGACTTTCATGCTCGAAAGAAATCGATAGTAGATGTCTTCATCTGGCAAGGAGTAAAAGAATTCCTGGAGTGCTCTTTCATCGGTAGGCTTAACGGGACGGAAGAGGACCTGAAGATCAGAATCAAAAACATAGTGCTTCTCCCATTCTTCCGGATAGAACTGACCAAGGGGAGGAGAGATAATTTGGTCATCATAAACATAGCGAATTTGCTTAGCCCGTTCCAGCAGATGTTTGCGAAACCGTGGGTGGGCAATATTGATGAGACTCAACGCCCTTTCCCGGAGAGTCTTGCCGTGCAGATTGGCAATGCCAAACTCTGTGACCACATACTGAGCAGAAGCTCTGGTACCGACGACGCCCGCACCGAGACTCAGATGGGAGACAATCCTTGACTTTTTCCCATCGGAGCTGGTGCTCGGCAGCACAATTATGGACTTCCCACCAGGGGACCGTGATGCCCCCACACTGAAATCGACATATCCTCCGAAGCCGCTGTATACCTTATGCCCTAAAGAGTCAGCGCACACCTGTCCGGAAAGATCCACCTGCAGGGCTGAATTAATCGCTGTCATCGCATGATTTTTGCTAATGATCTCGGGGTGGTTGACATAATCGCTCGGATAGAATTCAACCTGGGGATTATTATGAACAAAGTCAAAAAGCTTGCGCGTGCCTAAACAGAAGCTTGCTATTATTTTGTCCTGGTGAATGGACTTGTTCCTTCCGGTAATTACTCCCTCTTCCACCAGGGGCAGATAAGCATCGGTGATCATTTCCGAATGTACGCCAAGGTCCCTCTTGTTTGTCAGATGGGAGAGAACTGCAGTCAAAATGCGACCGATACCTACCTGGATAGTTGAGCCATCCTCGACCAATTTAGCCACATAGACTGCAATCCTTTCAGCAATGGCTCTACGCTCAGGAATGGCAATCTCGATGAGTGGTTCGTCGTGCTCGACGATGGCATCCAACTCAGTTACATGGATAAAACTGTCGCCCAAAACTCGAGGCATCCTGCGATTTATCTGAGCCACCACATGGCGTCCACTTTCGGCTGCAGCTTTGACCACATCCACAGAAACTCCCAAGCTACAGAATCCGTGCTCGTCTGGAGGGGATACTTGCATAATGGTAAGATCGAGATCGAGCAATCCACTTTTGAAAAGATCAGGCGCTTGTGAAAGATACACTGGAATGTAATCCGCCCGTCCTTCATACACCGCCTCCCGTAAGGTGTCGGTAACGAAGAACGTCTTAACCCGGCAGGACTGGAGCAAGTTACCCTGAATAAAGGGACTTGGCCCAAAAGCGATGGAGTAGATTATCTCCACATCAATAAACTGGCCTATACGAGAGGCCAGGGCCTGGACTAAGTGTTGAGGTGTGCTGCAGCCACTGCCGATGAAGATCCTGCTGCCACTTTTAAGACAGTTGCTAAAGGCGTCCGAAGCATTTGTGAGCTTGCTCTGGTAGTGGTGCTGCCACTTTGCTTTATACATTTTTGGCTCATTCCCAGTTCGGGTACATTGCCTTAATCGCATGAAACTGAAACTGAAAAGACGTTCTCAATCCAGTCCGACAACTATCTCTTTCCTCCCCTGTCCTTGCAAAAAAGCAGCGGGATCTTCCACCGAGGGGAGGGAAATTTGACCTAATCGAATAGAATTGTTCCCGAGATTATATGGTTGGTTACAATACTGTTCAAGGGGTAGTTGGTCAAAGGTTTCCCTTGACACCCTTTGCGGCTCAATTTTTAATGAGAAAACTGCCTTTACCTTAGCGAGAAAGCAAGAAGATCTTGTCTTCTTGCTTTAACTAACGCAGTTTTTTGGGGTGAGGCTGGAGATGATTTAGAAGCCGAAGAAAGAGCACAAATGATGAGGCAAATGCGCCAAGCTTTAGAGGGTCTCGAAGCTGGCGTCGGTCTTACTCCAATTGGAGAGTATTAAGGCTTTCTAGGAAATGAAGTCGTCCTTAGAGAAGAACATAGAATGACCCGTAACTGCTTTTGGGTCCAACAGCTAGGGCAAGAGTGAGGTGAGTGATGAACAAAAAGCAATACAGCCTAATAATAGTGTTGTCATTAGTTACTGGGTTACTGGGCGGGATAGTTTCGAGTCCGTTTTTGGTGAGTGAGTCTGCTTGGGCTGACGAGCAAGAAATCCACCTGCGAACAACTCCGGTGACTGAACTCGGCGCCAGAATAAATGTAAATAGTAAAAGTATATTTAATATTAGTATGAAATTATTGCTCCTCGAAAAGTCTGACAAGCCAGCGGTTAGCCGAGAGTTGCTAGAAGGGATAAATAACTTGCAGCAGTCGACTAGCGATGCTGCATCTATCCTCGATTCAGTGGGTCTGCTCATAATAATGATACCTCATATAGAGAGAGAATATCGTCCAATTTTCGCCCAGCTTACCGTAAGCAAGATCGACACTGCCTATAAAACAATTAAGCTCATTCAAAGTCTGATAATAGAAGATTACTATTCAAAACCTGAGTATGAACTCATTTTATCTAGTGTGGGTGACTGCAAAAAGTTGTTTCAGGAATCATTGCAGTTGTTAAGTGATGCCAAAAAAGCTCTTACCTCTCCAAAATTTCAATAATAAAGGCAACGTCATCTGGCATAATGCTTGATGACAGGTTTGAGAAATCCGAGAAAGTCTGTCAACAAAAAAGTGGAGTTAGTGACTCCGCTAAATTTTTTCAGAAAAAAATGGTCTTCATCCAAACCCAAAATATTGTGGCAGAGTCTCAACTGGAAAAGTGTGGATTAAAGTAGAGACTGTCGATTAAGCTATTTGA
>JAJDNB010000209.1 GCA_022340905.1 Deltaproteobacteria bacterium
CCTTGGATCGGTCGGGAACTGCCCGAGCTGGGTCCAATCAGCGGTGAAGCCCACTTGCACACGGTCTCCGGTAAACATCGGCTCGACCAGCTTCAGATCCACACCGGCGAGACCGCACCATTAAAAATCACGGTCTCCGGTTCAGCCGGGAAAGTCATCCTGCTGCCCGAGCTGCGTATCCGAGAGATTAAACTCGAGGCCAATGGCAGCACCGATGATACTGGGAAACTAAATGTGCTGTTCTCTTTACAGGATGAGATCCCCTCGATTGGGCCACTCGAGGCACAAGCGCACATCTCCGGCGATGAGCAAAATATTGTCATCGATGAAGTCTCAATGCTAGCCGGTGAGGAGAAGCTGCTGCTGACAAAGCTAAACGGCACCTTGGGCACGCTCAGTCCTGCCAACAAATGGCGGCCGCAGAATACCAATCTTACCATCCAAGCCAATTCAAGCAGCAGCCGTGCCCTTGCCAAAACACTGGGCTACCGCATCCCGGAACTGGGCCCTCTTTCCGCCCAGGCAAACATCCGCGGCAAGAAGAAGGTCTCCATGGACTCTGCCCAAATACGGCTGGGAGATCAGGACAATCCGGTGGTTCAGGCCACAGGTCATATCAATGACCTGTTTACTATGAAGGGGGTCAAAGGGGATGTGCAGTTGCATTTGGATGGCCATCGCTTTGCTGCCTTTGCCGATTCCGACAAACTGCCAGATCTGGGAGTGCTGACCGGCCAAGTGAAAATCTCCGACAAAGATGGAAGCCTGGGTATTGAATCCCTTGAAATGGAAAGCACGAAGCCGGGACTTTTGAGCATGAAAGTGGACGGTCACTTTGAAAATTTCACAGACCCTTCCACCCTGCTGCTTAACAGCAGCCTAACTGCCCGGGACCTACAGCTTATTGGAGCACTCTTCGATCGTCAGTGGCCTGCCCTCGGACCGGTGCAGCTGGATAGTCAGATAAGAAAAAGCAGCAAAGGCCGGGAGTTCGACCTTACGATCACTGCAGGCCAAACCGAGGTTGATTCAACACTCATTGCACTCTTTGAGACGACGCCCATGCGGATAAACGGCACTATCAAAGCAAAAGAAATGCTGGTGTATGAACTGTTTGAGAAGGAAAGCGACGGAAAGAAAAAGAAATCTCACAAGAAGGAGCCCGTATTCAGCGATGAACCCATAGACTTCGGCTGGCTGAAAAAATGCGATGTGGATGTTGCCATCGAGGTGGAATCCTTTGCTAAGGAACAGTTTCTGGCGAAATCTGCCCAGCTCCAGGTAAAGATTAAATCGGGTGTACTGTCGATCAATCCGGCTCGTTTTGTCTATCCACAGGGTGAACTCGATATGGATCTGGAACTTGATGGACGGGAACTTCCCCGCCTCACCTTCAAAGCCTTTGGCAAAAACATCAATCCCCATCGGGCCCTGGATACCCAGGCATACAAAAAAGAACTTAAGGGGTCGGTGAATGTTGACCTGTCCTTCAGCACATCCGGGCTGGCCCCCCACGACATGGCGGCAAACAGCCAGGGCAGCATCTACATCACCATGCAAAACGGCAAGATCTCTGCCCCGCTGGTTGATCTGGTCTTTGGGGATTTGGCGGGCTGGGCCTGGAAGAAAGTAACCAATAAAAATTATTACGATATAACGTGCGGGGTGTCTGATTACACCATCGACAAGGGGGTCATCTCCACCAAAATCTTTATACTGGACTTTAAGGACATTACGATCACCGGAGCGGGAACCATCGATCTGGGTCGGGAGCAGGTACAATACGTCCTGGTGCCAAAGAAGAAATCGCTCCAGATTATTGAAAAAGCCGATCCGGTGGACATCAAGGGCCCGTTGAACGATCCCAAGGTAAGTACACTTCCCTTAATATCGGGTGCCAAGACCGCGATCACGGTTGGTGCGATCGTGCTTGCTCCCTTGGCTCCTTTTATTGTCATACCCGCTGCCTCCGCCTGGTATCTGGCGGGTAAGGTGAATATTGAAAATGGAGAATCGGCCTGTCTGGAATATCAGAAGGCCCACGAAAAGGACGAAGGGAAGCAGCTGCTAAACAAGGCACCAGACACTACACGCCCGCCACCGGGAGAGGAAGGGAAGAAACCGCGAGAGGGGGATTAGAGGTCAGCAAGTCAATTAGGAAATTAGAAAATTGGGGAATTAGGTAAATCGTAGAAACCGTAGAAGTCGTCTATATCCCAGAAGTCAGAAGTCGGAGATCAGAGATCAGCTTTCTACCTGACCTCAGACCTCTGATATCTGATCTCTAAGTTTACTTGCTGTCATCTGTCGTCTGTCATCTGTCGTCTGACTCTCTGCCCTATGCTCCATGCTCCCTAACCAATAACGCCGAAGGCATGCTGCCCGGGATGCATCTAAAAGCCCTTGAAAACGCCAATACCAAAATGCACACTCGGTTCCCCGCCTCGTTCCTTAGGCCAAAGCTTGATTTCCATAGGATCCAAAACCGGATAGACATAGGTAAACTCACCAACTTTTCGCGCCTCGCTGCCAGTGAGTTTGCCCACCACGGTAATAGCCAATCCTTCGGTGTACACGGCGGGATCAAGGAGCTGTTTGGAACGGATTAAAAAACGCCCTTTGGATTGATCCTCGAGCCGGGGACGGTTCCCTCCACCCAGAGGCAACTGAAGGACCGTGATTTCTGAATATTCAGTATTGACCTGAGTTTCGATGATTTTGCCGCCCAGTAACACCACCTCACCTGTATATTTGCCAGGTTTTTCTTGCAGTTCGGAAAAGGTCCCCGAGTAAGTGACCCGCGACCGTGCCTGTTTTGAAATTCCTTTTGTGCAAGCAGGCGCGAGTAGAATACCTACGATACCAATGAAGCAAAAAGTTTTTCGCCAAGCCATCATATATCCCTTCAGCGGTAGATGAACAGCAAAATAATAATTATATCACCTAAAGCTTTTGCAATAAACAAGTGTGTAGCGAGGAAGCATTAGTTGCTCAGTGACACTCAAACCATAATCCGCAATCCGACATCCGCTCCATGCCTTAGCCTAATTTAGTAAAAGAGAATCAGGTTAATTTGACCGAGAAAACCTAACCAATTGCCAAAACCAGTCTGTTTGTTATAGAATTGCGATGGGATTAGTAGGATTTAGAAGTGACTTGGTATATTTATTTCTGTCAGTATTTCACCACAGTCGCTATTTCAAATACTTGTGATCTCAATATTTTGTATAACGGGCACGTTACTTTGAGAAAGGAGATCTCAACTCATGACAGAGGTATGCTGGAAAGACCTTATCTGGACAGGAGCGGACAAAGAACTGGGCATCAAAGAAGTTTTGACAATTCTCAAGGGCTACGGTCCCTTGGAGGTGCTTCACTTTGAAAATCCCAGCAAGTACAGGGGCGAGCTCAGTGTATGGCTGGACGAAGGGGGCTCGAGGCACGTCAGCCTATTTCATCTGGAAGTTCTCGGCGAAAAGCGGAGAGGGTTAGGTCGGGATTTTTTGAGATGTCTCAGGAAAATATTTGGCGGTGATGTCTATGTACAGGACCCTGGCCAACCCTCGGTGACGGATGAAATGGCCGGTGGTATCCATGTGCAGAATCCAAACCGGGAAAGCGCTTTGTTCTGGATAAGGATGTTTGAAGAGAACCTGGTCCAGTCAGTGGAGGGAGATCTTATGGACCTGGATGAAGACACTACCGCTGAAGAACTGGAAGAGGTGAAAAGAAAGTTCGCGCTAGGTTACCCTCACCTGCAGGCAAGCGTCAGATAGCCCATGATTGTAAGGCTCGCTACACAGGAAGATTTGACGGGAATAATAGAAATCGACAGGCTCTCATTTGCAAACCCGTGGGATCGTGAATTCCTGGAAAAAATGGCAAAGACAATTTTTCTTGTCTTTGGTCAACATGAGCTCTACGGTTTCCTCATTGCGGGTTGCCGCAACAGAAATGGTAGTGCTTCTCTTTTAAAGATTGCAGTTCATCCTGAACATAGACGGAAAGGTATTGCAACTAATCTAATCAATAAACTGGTAGAAATGTTGAGAGATAGACAGATTGCCCACCTTGAGGTAATCGTACTGGAGACCTGTGAACCGGCGATATGGTTGTACAAAAAATTTGGTTTCAAAGTGGTGTCCACAATTCCACAAGCTTCCCATAATGATGACCTTTGGGTAATGAAACGAGAGCTGACGTAAAATTAGGCTTCAGGTGTCAGTTTAAAATTCCACAATCCGCAATCCGAAATCCCAAATTCAAAATATGCCTTTTACCCTCTGCCCCTTGCTCTATGCCCTATGCCAAATCTCACATTGCTCCTCTCGTTCAACCCCCCCGGGTGAAATCACCGAAGACATTTGGTCATTTCACCAAGTCCCACTAAAGTGCAGCAACTCAAAAACTACCTAACATATTGTTTTAAAACAAATATCAAGTCGAACTCGTTTCTGGCACACATATTGATATTAATCTTGATGGATCAGTAAAATATCTTCTCTGTAACTATCACATTAATACTTGCTCTCCCTTTGCTGTGAGCACTTGCCCATCATCGCCGCTAGATGCTTTTCACCAGTCTCGCGGCGCCGGTGATGTACTGTGCTGCAAACGTATTATTTGAACTGAGAAAACCATGAGCATTAATAAAGCCATACACTTTCTGAATGAGCGGCCGTGGCTCATAGTCATCATAAACCTTCTGCTTTTAGCTATTATCCTCACAGCGGGCTATCAATCTCTTAAAGCTACAGAGGAGGCGACTTTCAAGGAATTCAACCAGCGGCAACTGGTTATGGCCAAAGGAGCAGTTGGCGGGATCGAACTCTACTTCAGAAATATAGCAGAGGCCATGCATGCGGTGGCCAGAATGGAAGGGGTTGTTCGCTTTGACGAGATTACCACCAGACATATATTAGCCCTGGAAATCAATGAACTTGAACGTTTGGGGGTCAGAGACATTGGAGTGTTGGATGCCAACGGCGTTTTGAGGTTCAGTGCGAGCACTCCAGCATGGGAGGGTACTGATTATTCACAGCGGACGTATTATCTGGCAGCCAAGGAGATGACCCCCTCAGAAAACTATTTCATCCGCTTCATTGACTCCACGCAGGTTGAGACGAGTCAAGCAGGGATGGTGTTGGCAGTCGCCATGTTCGCCTCCCAGCCGAACAAAAACCCACCTTCTCCTTCAGGGCGATTTGCTGGAGTAACATTTTGCAGCATCGATTTAGACTACCTGGTTGACAAGTTGGTCGCTCCTGTCAAATCCACTGAGGGAGGACAGGCTTTTCTCATCGACGACAGGTCCAAGATACTCTGGGATCCTGACAGCTCCCTTTTCAGAAAAAACCTTTTGCAGGAGGTCGAGGGGTTTCCTTCTTATCAACAGGTAGTAAAGAGGATGACGGCCGGAGATACCGGAACAGCAGAATATTCATACTATCGGTTCGATTATTCCACTCGGCAGTATTCAAGAGACAAAGAGGAAAAGCTCATCGCCTATATGCCGGTGCGTCTCGGCCCACAGCTGGGGGCACTCGGGGTATGGGCGCCTAAGAAAGATGCAACAAGGTTGATCCGCTCAGCCTACATAAAACACCTTCTACTGGTGGCAGTTGTAGTCATATCGATTTTTTTCGGCTGCTTCTATGGTCTAGCCATGTCCCTTCGCTATAACAAGACCTTGGAAGCTCAGGTGAAGGATAAGACCAAGGATTTCCAAGAATCTCATCTTAGACTTCTTACTGTTTTGGACAGCCTTGATGCTGCTGTTTACGTGGCGGATGTAGGAACACACGAGATCCTTTACGGAAACAAATACGTCCGAGATCTCTTTGGCGATGTGGAGGGCAAGATCTGCTGGCAGGTCATGCAGAACGGTCAATCCGGTCCGTGCGATTACTGTACAAAGGAGAGACTACTCACCCCTGACGGTGAGCCGGCCGGAGTAAGTGTCCGAGAGTTTCAAAGGGAGGCAACCGGAAAATGGTACGAAGTTCGTGATCGAGCAATCCGCTGGGTGGACGGACGTACAGCTGTACTGCAGATTGCCGCAGATGTAACCGAACGTAAGCAGGCCGAAGAGGAGCTCGAACGAGCACACAGTGAGATGGACACTTTCTGCAATATGCTCAAACAGATTGGCTCTTATCGGACGCTCAACGGAGTAGGCTCTCTGCTCATGAAGGCAGTGCAAAACATTGTTGGCAGTCAGTACACCCTTCTTCATATTTTTAATAGCGAGCGCAATATGCTCTTCACCTTGATGGAGGCGGGAATTTCTACCAATGAAGATCCAGAGCTGATTGCCACCGCCCAAACTATCCTGAAAGATCTGGATGGCATGACTATTGCGCCCAAGAACACCTTTGAACCCCCACTCATACCCGATTACTTTCCAGCGGCCCGGCAGACCATCATTCCCTTACGAATTCGGGATCAGCTCGAAGGCGCATTTGTCATAACCTGTGAAGCGGAATGCCTGTGTGACGAAAAGGCACTCGAGATGGTTGCACTGGTCTTGGAGTATGCGTCTGAAACAATTAAAAAGGCTGTAACCTACGAAGAGGAAATACGGGATCTCGAGAAACGGGTGGAGAGCACCTCAGAATTTAGCGGCCTCATAGGCAAGGATCCCAAGATGCAGGTGATCTACAAACTCGTTGAGGATATCGCCCCCACCGATGCCACCGTTCTCATAGAGGGTGAGAGCGGCACTGGCAAGGAGTTGGTGGCCCGGGCCATCCACCGCCGCAGTCCTCGCCATAACAAGCCTTTTATTGTCATCAATTGCTCAGCCTACCCGACTACCCTTCTGGAGAGCGAACTCTTTGGCCACGAGAAAGGAGCCTTCACCGGAGCCATCCGCCAAAAGATCGGGCGCTTCGAGCAGGCCCATGGGGGCACTGTATTTTTGGACGAAATTGGCGAAATAGCTCCATCAGCCCAGATCAAACTTCTGCGAGTGATCCAGTCGCAAAGATTCGAGCGCTTGGGGGGCGAAAAGACTCTGTCTGTGGACGTGCACATACTTGCAGCTACCAACAAGGACCTCCTTCAGGAAGTGAAAAATGGTAATTTTCGGGAGGATCTCTACTACCGCCTCAATGTTATTCCCATCCACCTGCCAGCACTGAGGGAACGGCGAAATGACATCCCCATACTGGCCCGGCATTTTCTCGGTCGCTTCGTCAAGGAACAGGATAAGGACATTCAAGGGTTTACTTCCGAGGCCTTGCGCTTGCTTTTGGATTACGATTGGCCGGGCAATGTCCGGGAACTGGAAAATAGTATCGAGCACGCAACCGTGCTCGCCAAGGGAGACCGAGTCGAGGCCTCGGATCTGCCCACCATAGTCCAGACCTTGGGGGGACGGGCTCTGGCAGATAGGCTGCCTACCATTGAGGAACAAGAAAAGATTCTGTTGGTGGAAACCCTGGAGAAGTGCGGTTGGGTCAAGAAAGAGGCGGCCCAACAACTAGGGATCAGCCGCACCGCCCTCTATGACAAACTCAAGAGGTATCAGATTAGTAAGCCCACCACTCACTAGTTTCCATCCATAAATGGGCCTTTGCAGCAGTCTCTGTGTCGATCTGCGGGATTTCTTGTGCGACGTACTGTCACGCCTCCGCGCAATCCCTTGATCTCCTTGGCCTTGCAGCAAATTCCTCATTTATGAATCTAAACTCCAGAAGGTTTCTGAATCTTATAGTGCAAAGAGCATAGCGCAGAGCGAAAAAAAGCTTCAACACCCATGATGGTTGTGTCGGCTTAGAAGGAATTGATTACCGTCAATCGTCGGTTAGGCCGGAATCGGTTTTGCCGTTAAAGAGTGGCGAGCATCTCCTTCACCAACATCTTCCACTCCTCCTCCAACGGCATATCGGGGCGCTGGCGGCCAGCCCGGGAATACCAGTAGTCGGCGTTCCACAACACCCCCTCCTCGCGGTGCAGATAGGCATGAACGGCACTGCCCTGGACGGTGGGGATGTTCTGGGCAATGGTGTGGGCCCTGTCCCAATCTCCCTTTTTGTCCCACCACAGGGAGGTCAACGTGTCGGAAAGCTCGCCAGAGGGCTGTTGGCCGTCGACACTGTCGACAAATTCGTCAAAAGTCATCCGAACTCCTCCGATAGCAGCTGTCCTCCACAGCGCAGTTCCCCCCATCGAGGTCGGACCCGTTCCGGCCCGCCAGCGCTTCGGATGCGAGCCAGGACGGGCTTTTCGAGGCGATCAGGCGAGGTCGAAGCGGTCAAGGTTCATTACCTTGTTCCACACCGCTACAAAGTCGTGCAGGAACTGCTCCTGGGAGTCCTCACATCCGTAGACTTCCGCCAAGGCCCGGAGTTGAGAGTTCGAACCGAAGATGAGGTCGACACGGGTGCCGGTCCACTTGAGTTCGCCCGTTGCGCGATCACGACCCTCGAACACGTCTTCGTCCGAGGTCGCTTTCCACTCCGTTTTCATGTCGAGCAGATTCACGTAGAAGTCATTGGTGAGCGTTTCTGGCCTCTGGGTGAAGACGCCGTGCTGGGACTGTCCGAAGTTGGCATTCAAGACCCGCATACCGCCAACGAGAACCGTCATCTCAGGAGCAGTCAGCGTCAGCAGTTGCGCCCGATCGAGCAGCAGCTCCTCTGCCGATACGGCGTATTTGGTTTTGAGGTAGTTACGGAACCCGTCTGCAACCGGTTCGAGTACCCCGAATGACTCCACGTCGGTTTGCTCCAGCGACGCGTCCGAGCGTCCAGGCGCGAAGGGAACGCTCACATCGTGACCTGCATTCTTCGCAGCTTGCTCGACACCTGCGCATCCACCAAGGACAATCAAGTCGGCGAGCGAAACCTTCTTCCCACCCGACTGCGCGCTGTTGAACTCTTTTTGGATTCCTTCAAGGGTTTGCAGCACCGTCTTCAGTTGGGCCGGCTGGTTGACCTCCCAGTCCTTCTGCGGGGCAAGCCGAATCCGCGCCCCATTGGCCCCGCCGCGCTTATCGGAGCCACGGAACGTGGACGCCGACGCCCAACCGGTCGAGACCAGTTCCGAGATCGACAGGCCCGAGGCCAGGATCCTGCCTTTGAGGTCCGCGATGTCCTGCGCGTCGATCAACTCATGATCGACGGCGGGCACCGGGTCTTGCCAGATCAGTTCCTCCGCCGGGACTTCCGGGCCTAGATAACGCGAGCGGGGGCCCATGTCGCGGTGGGTCAGCTTGAACCACGCGCGGGCGAATGCGTCTGCTAACTGATCCGGATTCTCGTAGAAGCGCCGTGAAATTTTTTCGTAGGCAGGGTCGAATCTCAAGGAAAGGTCCGTGGTCAGCATGGCCGGCGCGATACGCTTGGAGGGGTCGTGGGCATGCGGCACGGTGCCGGCGCCCGCGCCATCCTTCGGCACCCACTGGTGCGCACCGGCCGGGCTCTTCGTCAATTCCCATTCGAAGCTGAACAAGATCCGGAAGAAGTTGTTGCTCCACTTCGTTGGCGTGTTGGTCCAGGTGACTTCCAGGCCGCTGGTGATCGTGTCGCCGCCTGTGCCGGTGCCGAAGCTGCTCTTCCAGCCTAGGCCCTGCTCCTCGATGGGGGCCGCTTCGGGCTCAGGCCCCACATGGGACGCAGGGCCGGCGCCGTGGCATTTGCCGAAGGTGTGGCCGCCGGCGATGAGCGCAACTGTCTCTTCGTCGTTCATGGCCATGCGCGCGAAAATCTCGCGGATATCCTTGGCCGCCGCGATTGGATCCGGGTTGCCGTCAGGGCCTTCCGGGTTGACGTAGATCAGGCCCATCTGCACGGCCGCCAGCGGGTTTTCCAAATCCCGGTCGCCGCTGTATCGGCTCTTGGGCTTGTCGCTCGTAGCCAGCCATTCCTCTTCGGCACCCCAATAGACGTCCTGATCCGGCTCCCAGACGTCCTCGCGCCCGCCACCGAAACCGAAGGTCTTGAAACCCATCGTTTCCAGGGCGACGTTGCCGGCGAGGACCATCAGGTCGGCCCAGGAAATCTTCCGGCCGTACTTCTGCTTGATCGGCCAGAGCAGGCGACGCGCCTTGTCCAGACTGACGTTGTCCGGCCAGCTGTTGAGGGGCGCGAAGCGCTGCTGGCCCCTGCCGCCGCCGCCGCGGCCGTCGCCGATGCGGTAGGTGCCGGTGCTGTGCCATGCCATACGGATGAACAAAGGGCCGTAGTGGCCAAAGTCTGCTGGCCACCAGTCCTGCGAGTCGGTCATCAGCGCCGCGAGATCTTTCTTCACAGCCGCCAGGTCGAGGCTCTTGAACTCTTTAGCGTAGTTGAAGTCCTCACCCATCGGATTGGACTTGGAAGAGTGCTGGTGCAGAATCTCGAGTTTCAATCGGTTCGGCCACCAGTCCAGGTTCGACATGTCACCGTGGGCAATGGATCCCATTACCGGGCCTTTGCTATCTTTATTCATAATGTTTCCTCCTTTCGTTGATGATCTTTCACCTTGCTCTGCATTTATCGCAAAAGCCTTCCAAATGGACAATTTTCTCCATAACGACAAACTTGTCATCTAGCTCTGGTGGTATCTCGAGTCCATCGTATGATTTGCTTTTGAAATCTACTATCTTCCCACATCGTATACATCTGAAATGATGATGGGGTTCGAGGTTGGGATCGAAACGCTTCGGGTCCCCAGAGCTTTCCACAACCTTGGCCAAGCCAATCTTCTGAAAAGTCAAAAGTGTACGGTTTACCGTGTCTAAAGAAATGTTCGCAAAGTATTCCCTTACCTTATTAAATATTGTAACAGCCGATGGATGTTCGGCAGAGGAAATTAACTCTTTATAAATTGCAACTCTCTGAGGGGTTATGCTCAAGCCATGTTCACGGCAAACGCTCTCAAAGGAAAGCAGTTTCTCTTTTGTCATTCCACCTTCGTCATTCATATGACTGTGACCTGTTAAGTAAGAGGAACATGAGTAGTGCTCGGAAGATAAAGCCCGGTGGATTTCCATTATCCTTAAAAATTACTAAATAGGATGTCAGCTTATATCGTAATAGATCCTATTTGTCAACCACAAAGATAAACTATAAATTGATCGAGTTATATGAAGTTCCCTATTGGCTTACCAGGTCTTACTATAATCTCCCTTAATAGTCACTCTAGGGTCTGAGCAGCTTAATACTGCATGTTGAGGCAGGTTATAAAGGGCGAAAGTGACGATTAAAGTTGATATATGAAGTCCCATTGGAATGGCAGGAGAGTTCACATTACAATGCTTTAAACCGCTTTGGACTTGGTGTAAGATCCCTCGGCATCATTCCAAGATAAGGCCTCCCGGGAGCCGCCCGGCTCTCGGGAAGCCTGATTAGTGGTCTAATACGCCGGTTGCATCCAACCAGTATTCTTGTCCACCATGACTTTGTTCACCAGTGAACCATCCTTGGTCACGATGTTCACCTCAAAGGCGTAACCTTTGTCCTCTATTTTCCCCAGCTTTAGATTGGGGTTTCTGGTGGCCTGCAGATAATTCTCTACCATTTCTTTGGCCTGACTTTCATTGAGAGGTTTCTGGGGCTGCTGATACTGGGGTCCATACTGACGGCCGTATTGCGGTCCGTAGCCATAGCCCATCATCCCGGGGCCCGTACAATAACCGGACCATCCTCCCATCATGCCGGGGCCCATGCCGTAGCCGTAGCCCATGGGCCCGTAGCCCATGTGGGCACTGGCGTCATTACCATATAGTGTCAGCGCCAAAGCCAATGGCAGCGCCAAACCAAATAGTAGTTTATTCATGGTCATTCTCCTTATTGTGAAAAACGTTCAAGGAACCCTCCAACCAAATGTGCAAGGTTCTCCTTATCAAAAAGATAAGACATAAATGATTGCCAATCAATACTGTGAAATCTGTCCATTAGTCCCCCAAAGCCGGAGATGGCAAAAAAGTAATTTCAGCCAAGACATTGCACGATATGAGTGTTACGGCTCGGTCTCAATCCACTTGACCATGTCAGTAGGCAGATTTTTCTCGACGACAACTTTCCAGCCAGCATGTCGGATGTTCTCCACGGTCCGACGGTTGATGTTGGTACCCTAAGGGCTCATACTGCCCCAGCCAAATTTGTTAATTGACAGGCAAAAATGCGTGTTAAGATTCCTTACAGGCTTAACATATTAGTATTACAAGATAAATTTTGGAACAAATTAAATTTTAAAAAAATGCTGTTAGCTATCCTTACAGACGACCATGATCATCCGGGATGAATCCTTTCACACTTAGGAGGCTGTTTCGTTTTTTTTTAAGACTTGAATCTTCATTGAGCTATGAATTTTAATATAATATTTTCAAATGGTTATCTGCAAGTCCTCTTAGCCCCCTCACCAATACCGTTCCGCCCTTAACCCTGTAACTCTTTTCTCTGGCACAAGATTTGCCCAACAGACAAGGCAGAAAAGTGGCCAGGATAGAGTGTTATTCCCCATGGAGATCCGGATGCAACATCCGATCGTAGTTGTAAGCGCCGACGAACAACACTGTCTCGAGCTTTGTGATGCCCTGGAAGGAGAGGATTATTCAATCCAACTGTTGGATTCACTCGAGCACTTGGCGAGAGGCATAAAAGGTTGCAATTGTCGCCTGGCAATTTTGGATCTAGACAGTTTGCCTGTTGATAACAGGCTCATTAAGAAACTCAAGCGAAAAAACCCCTCACTTCGCATTATAGGTTTTTCCAGTCGTTCTTTTCATCCTGAACTGCAAGAGGCCATGAGCAGCTATATTTACGCTTGTCTCGGCACACCTGTGGACGAGGAAGAGTTGGTCTTTTGGGTGAAGAGCTCCCTGGAAGCATGAAGGCTCACGCTCTTCTTCCATATCCATAATAATAAAGTCCTAACAGGGGGGACCTTGCACCCCTTGAAGAAAGAGGTACCCGACCATGCGCAGCAATAAAAGAATTCATCGGCTTTTTGTCCTGGCGGTGGTGACGAGTTTGATCTTGTCTGTCTCTGCTTTTGGGGCCGAGCAGGGGTCGGCAGCGGTCACCGATCTGCCGCAGCCTGAAATCTCTAGACCTCAGTTCTACTGCGGCTATTGCCACCTGCTCACCTATCCAGCCATTTTCAATAAAGGCTACGAACTCTGGAAAAAGAGCAAACACCTTAAAGCAAGTTGTGTGGACTGCCACTACCCGCCTCAATACGACGGAAAGGTGCAACAAGACTACCAATTGACCGGAGGTCAAACCAAACATATCCCTAAAAATATCTCAGCCGAAATGCAAGACCGTTTCAGCTATCTTCCCATTGGTGGCGAATCAATTCAAACAAGGTCGACTATCGTTGATGCCAGCTGTCTGACACCTGACTGCCACGGCAAGCCCGAGGACGATTTCATGACCAAGAGAATTGAGATGGGCGAGAAGAAAATAAAGTTTGTCCATAAACCCCATTTTGACGAGAAGAAACAGATCGAAGGCATGAGAATGAATTGCACTTCTTGTCACCAACATTTGACCGAGAACAAACACTTTGAAGTGAGCAAGGCCTCCTGCACTCTTTGTCATTTCAAGAATGCTAAATATAACCGGGGCCGAGGCGAATGCGAGCTATGCCATACCCTCCCGACAAAGCCCATCCAGGAATCCGGCGGAAAGCGGGTTACCCATGCCATGCTCAAAAGAGAGAAGGTTTCGTGTGCCGGGTGTCATCTTGATCTGCTGAAAGCCTTGGGAGGCGCTTCATACCGGGAGTACTTCGAAAATAGAACCCTGAACATCGCCTTGCTAATGGGAGCCGGTGGCGTGCGAGAGAACTGTCAACAGTGTCACCTCGCGGAAAAGGACCTCAAGGAAAAAGACAACAAAAAGTTGATGCACCAGGAGCATGTGGCCAAGCCCACTGCGCGGTGCTTCGACTGTCACCGCGGTTGGAGGGGCTGGAAACCAGGCTATCTCCACGTGGGCATTTTACAGTCTGGTCTGGCCAAAAAGTGAGAATTAGCAAATTAAGGCTGGTCAATAATGAAGTATTTGCGTACCCCCATGTGTTGTTCTATTTGGATCCCCGCCTACGCGGGGATGACGGGTAATCGCAAGCTTTCGTCATTCCCGCGAAAGCGGGAATCCAGGGCATAAACAGATAGTTACAGGAATTTCTCCATACATATGAGCAGACTTAACTCACAACCATGGATCTGAAGGAACGAGGATGAATATTAGCAGACGCCGCTTCTTAGGTGTTGCCGGAGCCATGATAACTGCTTCTGCGGCAGGCAATCCCAAACACGCATTTGCTACACGGAAGCCGAAAGCCCCTCCAAACCCCTATGGCTGCGTAGTGGACCTTACTGCCTGTGTTGGTTGTCGAACCTGTGAACAGGCGTGCAATCGCGTGAACCACCTGCCGCCACCCAAGGAACGGCTAGACGATCGAACCGTTCTCGACCAAAAGCGCAGGCCCAGCACCGGCGCTTTTACGGTAATCAACCGTTACTACTCTGGCAGGCATGACCAACAAAACCAATTGGTCCCCACCTATGTCAAGGTTCAATGCATGCATTGTCAGGATCCGGCTTGCGCTTCTGCCTGTATTACCGGCGCATTGCACAAGCAAGAAAATGGCGCGGTCACCTATGACAAATCCAAGTGCGTTGGTTGCCGCTACTGCTTGGTGGCCTGTCCC
Source organism: Deltaproteobacteria bacterium (assembly GCA_022340905.1). GTDB lineage: Bacteria > Desulfobacterota > Syntrophobacteria > BM002 > BM002 > BM002. The sequence goes on from JAJDNB010000209.1 coordinate 14,650, forward strand.
TTCCAGATCCCCGCCTATGAATATTTTGATCCACTCTCACCCCGGGTGCGAAAATGTACCTTCTGTTATGATCGAATCAGTCAAGACGGCAGACCTGGTTGTGCTGCTGCTTGCCCCATGGAAGCCATCACCTTTGGCAACCGCAAGATGTTGTTGGAGGTGACCCGCCGCAAGATTGCAGCCAATCCTATGCGTTATATCAACAAAATCTACGGTGAGTTCGAGGTAGGCGGCACATCCTGGATGTACATTTCCAAGGAGCCATTTGAGAAGCTCGGCTTTCTGACTTTGCCCCATTATCCCATGCCCCATCTTACCGAGACCATCCAACACACCATTTTTTCTTATATGTGGGCGCCCATCACCCTATTCACAATTCTGGCAGGGGTCATGTGGAAGATTAATCCCGAACAGATCAACCATGATCCGGAACTTCATGCACAGCAGCCACAGCATGCACAGGAGGAATACGTATGAGTTCTCACCCTCACCCCAAACCTGCCCCGCTTGGAATTAGGTTCTGGACCCCGGGTGCGCTGGTCCTGTTCGCTGTGATGTTGATGGGATTTTGTTTTATCATTGCCCGCTACCTCGGGGGCTTAGCAGTGGTGAGTAACCTAGACAATCAGCATCCCTGGGGATTGTGGATCGGCATCGATGTGGCCACGGGTGTGGCTCTCGCCGCTGGTGGCTTTACCACGGCAGCAATTGCTCACATCTTTGGCAGACACCAGTATGAGGCAGTAACTCGACCGGCATTGTTGACCGCTACCTTAGGCTACACCTTTGTGGCCATAGGTCTGGCCATTGATGTGGGACGTTCTTGGGCCTTGCCGAAGCCCATCATGTTCTGGCAGGGAAACTCGGTTCTCTTTGAAGTGGCCATGTGCGTGGTGGTCTATACGCACGTGCTCTATATCGAATTCATGCCGATTGTGGTGGAGCGTTTTCGAGGGAGGGTAAACCTACCGGGCCCATTCGCCATTCTCAATGATCGGGTCGAACGTCTTTTGGAATTGGCCGACTCCATACTAGACAAAGTCATGTGGGTCTTTATTATTGCCGGGGTGGTCCTCTCCTGTATGCACCAGTCTGGGCTAGGATCGCTCATGCTCATCGCCCCGACCAAGCTGCATCCCCTCTGGTACACTCCCATTTTGCCTCTCCTCTTTCTTACTTCCGCCATTGCTGCGGGTTATCCCATGGTAGTTTTTGAAACCACCGTGGCCACCGCCTCATTTAAGCGGGCAGATGAAATGGAGGTTTTGGCCCCCCTTACGGGAGTGACCAAATATTTACTGGGAATCTACATAGCCCTGAAAATCGGCGACATGATGGTCCGGGGAACGTATGTCTATTTATTTGATGGCTCAATTGAAAGCCGTTCTTTTATTGTGGAGATGTTGGCAATGATCGTTCCCTGGTTCATGCTCATGAGCCAGCGGCTGCGCAGCAAAAGGCATACTCTGTTTGTCGCTTGCACCACTATCGTCCTGGGAATTGCCCTGAATCGCTGTAATGTTTTTCTTATCGGATTCAATCCTCCTTATGCGGCCAAATCTTATTTCCCCTCTATCAGTGAGATGGCGATAACCGCCTGCTTGCTCTGCAGTATCACCTTCTTATATCGGCTGGCTGTTACCTATCTTCCTGTGTTAAGCGCCCCCAGTCTTGAGAGCTTGGAAAAGGAGCCATCATGAAGCGCTCGAGCAAAAGCAAACCGACTATGGTGTTGACAGGCTTGCTTGTCCTGTCGCTGCTAACGGTGCTGGCAGTTGCCCGGTCTGCAGCCGATGAACCCGGGGGGGCTGGCAAAACCGGAGTGAGAGGGGTTTTGGTAGGTCTTATCGATAGTATCTTTGAAAGAGACCGGCCTGAGGAGTCAAAATCCGTGTCTATCAAGACCAATCCGCCGGTTCACCGGGCATGGCATGATCGGGTGGCCTCGGCAAGAGAAAGAACCAAGGAGACAAGGCCTCTGGTCAAGGCTGTATTCTGGGAAACAGCTTCAGAAAGACGTGCCCGCCTTGCCTACAAACTGAGACCCAAAGATATTCCTCCTGAGTACAACTTCTTTGTGATGAATTCTCCCCTCCTCAACGAGGAAGATGATTTTTACGGGCCCGTCCGCTTCATGCACAAAAAGCATGCAAGCATTTCAAATGATTGTACCGTGTGTCACCATTATCGCGCAGACGAGCCTGATGCCTCAGAGACCATGCGGTGTTCGGCCTGCCATCAGAACTCCTTTCACCCCATCGCCCCGGATCGGGTGGGGCTCAAGGGTGCTATCCACCGCCAATGTACGGGTTGCCACAAGAAGCTTCACAGGGGACCCATCCGCTGCTCCAGCGGTTGCCACGAAAAGAGAGTCAGGGACCATTCGGACCTTATCAAGCTTTCTAGAAAACCCAATCCATTCGAAGTAACCAGGGAATGCCTCCGATGCCACCCTACTCAAGGGGAGGAGATGCTGAGTTCCACGCACTGGCTGTGGAAAGGCCCGTCCCCGTACACTCTGGGCCAAGACAAGCGCGTGGATCTGGGTAAGGGTACCGTAACCGTCAATAATTTCTGCGTGAGTGTTTTCAGCAATTGGCCTCGTTGTACGGGCTGTCATGCCGGGTACGGTTGGAAAGACGCAACCTTTGACTTTACCGACCAGAGTAGGATCGACTGCCTTGTGTGCCATGATACCACCGGAACGTATAGAAAGGACCTCAAAGCCGCAGGCATGCCGGACCCTTCAGTGGATTTGGTCATGGTTGCCAAAAAAGTGGGAAAGCCCAGTCGAAAAAGCTGCGGCACCTGCCATTTCTCAGGGGGTGACCAGGACTTTGTCAGGCACGGTAAATTAAACGCCCTTTTGGATTTTCACGGCAGCAGTTGCGATGTCCACATGGGGGGGCTGGGTTTTCAGTGCCAAGATTGCCACAAGACAAGCAACCACAAAATTGCTGGCCGCAGTATTGCCTTGCCCGTCGCCGAAGGCAGCCGATCCTGTAGCCACTGTCACACCGATGCGCCACATCAGGAAAATTCGCTATTGACCCATCATCTGAACAAACATTCCGATCATATAGCCTGTGTGACCTGTCATCACCCCGTCTACGCCAAATACACCCCGGTGAAGACTCATTGGGATTGGTCCACTGCCGGAGACAAAGAGCGCGAAGTCAAACGGGACGGATTTGGCATGCCCGACTACGACTGGCAGGCAGGTGACTTCACCTGGGGTCGTGAAATCAAGCCGGTTTATGCTTGGTATAACGGCCAAGTAAAACGTTACCTACTGGGCGACCCGATCAATCCCGAGGGTGTCACCATCCTAAACCAACCAGTAGGCGACATCAGGGATCAGGAGTCAAAGATCTATCCTTTTAAAATCATGGGTGGTACGCAGGCCGCTGATGCCAAGTACAACTACCTCCTCGTGCCTCATCTGGCGGGGCCTGGTGGGTTTTGGCAGACTCTGGATTGGCAGAAATCTTTTACCTCTGGAGCCGCGGCTTCCGGACTAGCCTACAGCGGTGAGTACAAGTGGGTGGAGACCGCCATGTACCTCAGCCTTAATCATGAAGTCCTACCCAAGGTGTTTGCCCTTTCTTGTGTCCAGTGCCATGAGAGTCTAAGGAATCCCCTTGCGTGCGGGCGCTGTCATCAGAAAAAGGGCGGGGTGAATTTCAAGGAACTGGCTTTCTCCGGCATTGACGAGAAATTGATCCATCTCACCCGAAAAGCTGATCGAAGTGAGGTTAATGCAACTGATTGGCTCAACTTTAAAGCTCTTGGTTACGAGGGTGATCCAATAATATACGGAGGTCGCTTCAAGAAACTGCCTCTGGGTTTGAAAGTGGCCTCACAAGAGAAAGAGGGAAGGAAACGCTAACGTTAATTTCAGAGCGGGTGCATTATGGGAGTGGAAAAAGAGAAAAAAGGGAAAAGGGGAGTGTCAAGATCTTTCACCTCTTGCAGAACGATGGCTCTCGGGGCTTCGCTGCTATTCATTGTTTACCTGGGAGGGTGCGCGAAGACCATTCCTCAGGAGGATGCCACCGCACCAAAGCCAACAGCCCTAGTAGTCTCGGAGATCGAGCAAGAAGGTTCAGCAGAAACCACTCCTGTGGCGGAGACAGAGGTGCCTGCAACCGCAGTGGTCACCCCGGTTGAGGGGGTAGCGGTTTCCGCACTCACCTTATCTGAGCAGGATTCTGATAAAGAAAAATCTCCTGCCCCGCAAACGGTAAAAGGAGACGAGAAATTAGCCTTTCACCTGAAACCCATTGAGGAGCTGGCCCCGCAAAAGCCGAAGAAGACCACTGTTTCTCCCCAAATCCTTGAAGATGAAACCATGGAAACCAAAATGCCCCAGAGGGTGGCCGACCTGGCGGCCAAATCAAAAATGTATCATCCCGCCCATTCACCTATAAAGGAGGGCGAGTCCTGTGTTTCGGCAAAGTGTCATTACGAGATGACCAAGGTAAGATATGTTCACGCTCCGGTAGCCACTGGAGCCTGTTTAGTTTGCCATACCAATATCATGAAAGACCCCCCCTTCGGACTTGTCAGCACGGGTGTGGATTTATGCTGGAGATGCCACAAAAACCAAAAGCTCTTGATCTACCAATCCAAGTACTTGCACAAGATCGTAAAAGATGAAGGCTGCATAGGCTGCCATAACTCTCATGGCTCCAAAACAACCAAGTTTCTCCTGAACCAAGACGAACGTACCCTCTGCGTCGACTGCCATAAGAAGGCAACCAAGAAAGTTATGGAGCAAATTGCCAGTGCCTCGGTAGTTCATAAACCTGTGGCCGAGGGCAGGTGTGCTGGTTGTCACACTCCCCACGCCTCCAATTACAACAAACTTTTGAAGGGAGGGCCCAAGGATGTGGCCCTTTGCTTCAACTGTCACAAAAAAATGGAGCAAAAAACGAAAGATGCGCTGTACAAACACGGTCCTGTCCAGCAAGAGATGTGCGGCACCTGCCACGAGCCCCACGCAGGATATGTGGCCAAGAATTTGAAGTACAATTTTGACAAGAAATTTTACAATTCCTTTGATCTCCAGGTGTACTCCCTTTGTTTCAAATGCCATAAGGAAAGTGTGGTTTTGGATAAGCGCACAACCTACCTAACCAATTTTCGCAATGGAGACCGAAATCTTCACTTTCTGCACGTTAACCGGCAAAAGGGTCGGACCTGTGTTGCCTGCCACGATGTTCATATGAGTTCTCAAAGACGTCATATTCGCCAGCTCACCCCCTTCGGCACCTGGGAGATTCCCATAAAGTTTACCCTAACGAAAACGGGTGGAAAGTGTTCTGCCAATTGCCACATTCCCAAAGAGTATGATCGGGAAAATCCTGTAAAGCTTATGATAGATGAAGAGGAGAAAAACCTTGAGATGGTGAAAAAATAGGTGTCAGGTTTCAGGATGATGAGCCTTCGGTTCACTCCCTGACACCTGGAACCCGACACCTGGAACCATCTGTATAGAAGGACGGACGTTATGAGAAAGGCAAAAGTTCTTTCCTGGATGACCTTCTTTCTTATGTGCTCACACCTGTCCTTGGCTTCTGCCATTGGGCATCACCAGCAAGGGGACAGCGTGCCGAATTTTGCCATACGCACCATTGACGGCAGGCAGATCAGTTTGGATCAGCAAGAAGGAAAAATAATAGTATTGGCCTTCTGGAAGCAGGAGGACGACAAATCGAGCAAAATGTTGACCGACCTCTCCAGGATCAGTGAAGAATTCCAGGACAAACAAGTTACCTTGCTGGCAATAAACGGGGATAAAGCCACCGATATACAGATAGGGGAAATGGCTCGAGCAAGAGAACTTAGATGCTCCTTTGCCAGTGACCCCGATTTGGCCGCCTACAGCAGTTTGGGAATATTGGTATTGCCCACCACTCTTATCGTAGGACCAGACGGTAAGCTAGCATTTATCCAGGATCTCTACTCACGAAATTTTTATGCCCAGACCAAAGCCCAGGTAAAATTTCTCCTCGGGGAAATCACTGAGGATGAGCTGAACGCCGAGCTTGATCCAGGCAAGTCCGCAACGGTATCTCATGCCAGAATAAAGGCTGAGAGATACGTCAATATGGCCTTGGTGCTCTTAGATCTCAAAGAAAAAACCAAGGCCCGGGAGGCTCTCAAGAAGGCGGCGGAGATCGACCCCTCATTCCCTGAGCCCCATTTGCATTTGGCCGGCTTGTGTCTTGAGGATAAGGAGGTCGGCGAGGCTGGCATTGAGTTGGCGCAGGCCTTGGAACTGAATCCAAGCCCAAAGGAAGGCAAACTGCTTCAGGGGTTAACCTATGCCGGTCAGGGGGAGGATGGCCTGGCCGTTGTCATTTTGCAGGAGCTGGTGGAAAACAATCCTCAACCACCACCTGAGGCCTATTATCAAATTGGCAAGATTTATCAAAAACAGAATAAGACTTCGGAGGCACTGGCAGCCTATGAGTCGGCCCTCAAACTCCTCCTGGCCAAGTAAGGTTACAGTGTTCAGGTGTCAGGAAAAACTGAAACCCGAACACTGAAACCTGAAACCTCAAAAATGAAATAATGGTCATTCTCAAAACCGCTATGCGTATAAGATTTGTTCCTTATGTTGTTGTCCTCTTGTTGACTTTTAGCCTAACCGCTGAAAGCAGTCAGGGCATTGTCACAGTTCATTATCCTGCCGATCTGGCAATTATGGAATTTGACCTTCTCAGTATTTCACTGAGCTTCCCTGAAGGTTCTGCTGATTTCATAGAAGTCGAGGTAAACAGCCACATCAAGGCGAGTGTGGTACCACATCGGAATTTCGCCTGCCTTTCTGTTCCCCTGGAAATTGGCCCAAACGAGATACATATAAAAGCCAAACAGGAAGAAAAAATTGTAGATGAGGTTGCGCTCCATGTCTTTCGCAGGTCGGATCTCGTGAGCAAATACAAAAAGCCGCCGGCTGGCTTTAAGAAGGATTATTTCCACATGCAGGCCCGTCCCTTGTGTGCCACCTGTCATCATGTGTTGGAGCCCACAGCTGCCGACAAGGAGTTCATACCTATCGAGACCTACGCTGCTGAGGGGTTGAAA
>JAJDNB010000062.1 GCA_022340905.1 Deltaproteobacteria bacterium
CCCGGCTGTGCATACATGTAACCATAGAGAAGTCTCAAATTGGCGAATTTCTGCCAGTCGTCTCCGGCCATCTGTCTGATCAGTGATCCCTTGCCGTGCACCACTTCATCGTGGGAAAGGGGAAGGATAAAATTTTCGTGAAAGGCGTAGATGAGCCGAAAGGTAAGTTGATTGTGATGGAACCTTCTGTGTATGGGATCTTTGGACATGTAGCTCAGGGTGTCGTGCATCCAACCCATGTCCCATTTGAGCCCAAAGCCCAATCCCCCAACATAATTGGGTCGAGAGACCATGGGCCAGGAAGTGGATTCCTCGGCAATGGTCTGCACATCCGGCTGGCTCCTGTAGACCTCCGCATTGAAGCGGCGGAGAAAGGCAATGGCCTCAATATTCTCATTGCCCCCATATTTGTTGGGGATCCAATCCCCCTCTTTCCGCCCGTAGTCCAGATAGAGCATGGAGGCCACGGCGTCCACTCGCAACCCGTCGGCGTGGTATTTTTCCAACCAAAACAGAGCACTGCTGATGAGAAAACTCTGCGCCTCACTCCGGCCGTAATTGAAAATCAGGCTGTCCCAATCCGGGTGTATCCTCTGGCGGGGGTCAGAGTGCTCGTAGAGGTAGGTTCCGTCGAAGTAGCCCAGGCCGAACTCGTCGCTGGGAAAGTGCGATGGCACCCAATCGAGAATCACGCCGATATCATGTTGGTGCAAATAGTCCACCAGATACATGAAGTCCTGAGGAGAGCCGTAGCGGCTGGTGGGGGCAAAAAATCCCAGAGTTTGATAGCCCCAGGAACCGTAATAAGGATGTTCCATGATCGGCAGGAATTCCACGTGGGTAAAGTTCATCTTCTGCATGTATTCTGCAAGTTTTGGCGCAACCTCCCGGTAGGTTAGCGGCCGATTTTTCTCTTCCGGAACCCGCATCCAGGAGCCGAGGTGCATTTCATAGATCGCCATGGGCCTATCTGAGCTGTTGAACTCCGCGCGTTTCGCCATCCACTCACTGTCGCCCCAGGTATAATCCAGATCCCACACAACGGAGGCCGTGCTCGGGGGAACCTCGCAACGGATGGCAAAGGGATCCGCCTTATCTGCCTGATACCCGAGAAAGCGCGAGTTGATGCGATACTTGTAAGCGGCTCCTATAGTTACTCCGGGAATGAAACCCTCCCAAATCCCCGATTGAGCCCTCGGTTGCAAAGCGTGGCTGCTTTTGTCCCAATCGTTGAAATCTCCCATTACATAGACCTTCTCAGCATCAGGTGCCCACACGGCGAAGTAGGTGCCTTCGACCCCCTCTCGGTCGAGTGGATGGGAGCCCAATTTCTCGTAAAGCCTGAAATGGCTTCCCTCGTTAAAAAGGAAGATGTCATCATCGGTCAAAAGACTTACATCGTAGTGCACAACGGCTGGCTTTGTCGCAGCCGTTTGTGCCTTATTCTTACTCACTGCAATCCTCCGTTTCTCGTGGATGCGAAAGAGATTGTTTCACATCTCACTCTAGCTAGATTATTTTTTCATACCAAGCAGTTGCTGAATGCCCTGCAAAGGTATTCTTACCCAGTCCGGCCTGTTGTTGAGTTCATAGCCCATCTCGTAGATGACCTTTTCCAGTAGATACATATCGAGGAGAGTCCGCAGTTCCTCGCTGCTTTCAGGCAGGAAGTCTCCCTCAATCGCCACATTCATATAAGCCTTTAGAAACATGACGGAAACCCAGAAATGCCAGAAGTTGGCGCAGAATTGCATGGCTTCGAACTCTTCCTCCACCACCAGCCCCCTGCGTTCCCTGAAATCAAAAAGACCGGAGTAAGCCGCATAGTGAAAGGAACGCAGCATGCCCGCCACATCTCTCAACGGCGATCTCTTGATTCGCCGTTCGTTGATGGGCCGCGCCGGCTCCCCTTCGAAGTCCATTATGACGAAATCCTTGCCAGTCCAGAGCACCTGCCCCAAATGGTAGTCTCCATGGCAACGCAGCCGCATGGCAGAAATCTTTTTTCGGGTCACGGACTGAAAACAGTCCAAAATTTCTTCTTCCTTGTCAAGCACTGCTTTTGCCTCAGATTGCAACGATTCCGGCAGCGTTTTGAGGGTGCGACCCAAGGTCTGAAATACCCGTCCCGTTAGATTCCGGGTGGACTGATAGAGAGAACGCTGGTAGAGCTTGGAAAAGGGCTCGGGGGCAAAGTTGGGATCCTCGGGTGCTGAGGCCAGGGCAACATGTAACTCTCCGGTGCGCTGCCCCAGCAACCTAGCCGCTTCCCCGTAAGGGCCGAGATTGTCCCACACCTGAGGTGGAGTTTCTTCTTCCACAAGATCCAGAATGTGTTTCTGCGGCAAAATCACTGATTTTATCTCTGCCTGACGGGCCATCGCCTGAGTGTAGTACTCACCAAGGCTCTCACGGGTAAACTCCCAGGCGTCTCCCTGGTTGGGAACAAAACCGTGCACAATTGCCAGGGTCGTCGATTCATGCCGGGATTTGCGGTATTCAATAGCCCCAGCCACGGGAGGTATGTGGTGAAATCCCTGCTCGGTGAGAAATCGTCCGATCTCCAAGTCCGGATTGATCCCCGGCTCCAGTTTCCTGAAGAGCTTCATTATGAGAAGCTTGCTGAATACGACGGAGGTATTACTTTGCTCGGCTTGGAGGAGGGAGGGCACCAAAGAATCTTTAAACTCGCTTAAAATTTTTTGAAGTGTCCGTAATGAGGTGGTCTGCAGCTCACCCGCAGCCGCCTTCCGTTTTCTCCTGCGAGCCATTGCCCCTAGGAGGGCCAAGCAGAAATCTTTATCCACAATTGCGTCGTAGAGGATGCCCTCTTTATCTCCTCCCTTCAACCGAAGGCGGGCTAGGACAGAATATGCGTGTTCGCGCAGCACCTCCTGAGCCTTTGTTCCTGAAGCGTAGGCCAGAGGCAGTGAGTAGGTCTCCCCGTCTCCCTCTAGGTACTCCACCCGGACCAAAACAATAACTCCTTCGGGAGAACTATTGGGCAGCGGAAGGACCTCCAGAATTTGCACCCATTTTATCTGCTGGGCCTTACCTCCGAACCAGCGGCGGGTGAGCAGATATTGCGGGAGAATTTCTTCCAAGGACTCCTTGGATTTTCCTCGGAAGACATCGTCCCATTTGGCTCCTGCTGCAAGGGTCCGAAGTCTAGATGCCCATGTTTCAATGGACACCGTTTCCTCTCTGGCGGACTCGGACACGAGGGCGAACCAGTAGAATGAGTGAGGCCCCAAGGACAAAAAGTACGGCTCTTCCCGGATGACGGGAAACTCGGTGCGGCCGTACACCTCGACCGGCACCATGCCGTTGAACTCAGGAAGGTCCAGCTCCACAAATTGAGAGTAGCGGGAAAGGTTTGCCACCACCAGGATGCGTTCGTTTTGGTAGGAGCGAATGAAGGAGAGCACCTTACGGTTTTCCGGATGGAGGTATTCAATCTCTCCCCGACCAAAAGCCTTGAAGCGATTTCTCAGGTTGTTCAACCGCCTCATCCACCAAAGGAGGGAATGATGGCTATTCTGCTGGGCCTCCACATTTATCGCTTCGTAGTGATATTCGGGATCGATGATGACCGGCAAATAAAGCTGCTGCGGATTAGCTCGAGAAAAACCACCGTTTCGATCAGAGCTCCACTGCATAGGAGTCCTCACACCGTTGCGGTCACCCAGATAGACGTTGTCTCCCATGCCGATCTCATCGCCATAGTAAATTATGGGTGATCCCGGCAGCGAGTAAAGGAGCCCGTTCATCAGCTCTATTCGCCTGCGATGATTTCCCAGCAGGGGCGCCAGCCGGCGGCGGATCCCCAGGTTGATCCGCATTCGGGGATCGCTGGCGTAAACCCGATACATGTAATCCCTTTCCTCGTCGGTAACCATTTCCAGGGTCAGCTCGTCATGATTGCGCAGAAACATGGCCCACTGGCAATTATCGGGTATCTCCGGAGTCTGCTCGAGGATATCGATTATGGGAAATCGGTCCTCTTGGCGCAGGGCCATGAACAGCCGGGGCATCAAGGGAAAATGGTAGGCCATATGACACTCGTTTCCCTCGGCGAAGTAGGCAACAGCATCTTCAGGCCACTGATTGGCCTCGCCCAGCAACATCCGGTCGCTGTACCGATCATCCACGTAGCCTCTTAGCTTCTGTAAAAACTCGTGCGTCTCAGGGAGGTTTTCGCAATTTGTTCCCTCACGTTCGTACAAGTAGGGTACTGCGTCCAAGCGCAGTCCGTCCACGCCCATGCCGAACCAGAAGTCGATGACCCTGAGCATGGCCTTGTGCACATGGGGATTGTCGAAGTTCAAATCTGGTTGATGGGAATAGAAGCGGTGCCAGTAATACGCTTTGGCCAGCGGGTCCCAGGTCCAGTTAGACGTTTCAAAGTCTTTGAAGATAATCCGGGTTTCATTGTACCGATCGGCTGTGTCGCTCCAGACGTAGAAATCTCGCCACCGACTTCCTGCCCGAGCCCGCCGCGCCCGCTGAAACCAGGGATGTTGGTCGGAGGTGTGATTCAGGACCAACTCGGTAATCACCCGCAGTCCCCTTTTGTGCGCTTCCCTGAGCAATGTCTTGAAATCGCGCAGGGTGCCATAATCGGGGTGTATGCCGGTGTAATCGGCAATATCGTAACCATCGTCTCTGAGAGGCGAGGGACAGAAGGGAAGGAGCCACAAGGTGGTGACGCCGAGATCCTGCAGGTAGTCGAGTTTCTCGCTAAGTCCCTTAAAATCTCCTATTCCGTCACCGTTGCTGTCGAAAAACGCTCGGACGTGCAGTTCGTAGATGATTGCGTCCTTGAACCACAAGGGATCATCAGCCAAAATCGACTTTTTACTGCGTCGCCCTGTCTTGCCTTTCTTCATTGCAGACACCTTCATACTATCGTGGCCACTACGAGCTTACATAAAATAATCAAAGTCACGTTCTGTGCGAATCCGGCGGCGCAGCCGGAAGATATGAGCCGGTACTACCTGTGGGTTGAGTTCAACAAAGTTTCTGGATCCATACCAGAGAAAGCGTGCATCACCCAGAAGATCATGCACCTGGTAGGAATGCTGCGGCAAAATCCCCAAAGCCTCGAGATCGAGCTCCAGCCAGCCGGTGTGAGCGTGATGGGGGTCGAGGTTCACCACAACTAGGATAATATTGGACAGGTCATCCGTGTTTTTGCTGTACGCTATGATTTTCTCATTGTCCACCGGGTGAAAGTGCAGATTCCAGTCACTCTGAAGAGCTGGATTTTGACGTCTGATCTTATTGACCCTGGCAATGAAGTCTTTGAGGCTATCGGGTCGGTTGAGATCCCACTGCTTTAATTCGTATTTTTCCGAATCCAGGTATTCCTCAGAGCCAAACTCACGGGGGCGGTTCTCGCAGAGTTCGAAGGCGGGGCCGTAAATTCCATAATTTGCCCCCAAGGTGGCGGCCAAAACCAGCCTAGCCATGAAAGCCGGACGCCCTCCCATCTGCAGGTATTCCGTCAAAATATCGGGGGTGTTTGGCCAGAGGTTGGCGCGAAAATATTCGCGGACGTCGCTCTGGTAGAGTTCAGAGAAATACCGGGTAAGCTCCCACTTGGTATTCCGCCAGGCAAAGTAGGTATAAGACTGGGTAAAACCCATTTTGGCCAACTCATACATCACCTTTGGACGGGTGAAAGCCTCGGAAAGGAAGATCACCTCGGGATATTCCTTTTTGACCTCTGCAAGAGACCACGCCCAGAACCTAAAGGGTTTGGTGTGGGGGTTGTCTACCCGGAAGATACGCACTCCTTGGTGGAGCCAGAAAAAGATCACATCCCTGAGTTCGGCCCAGAGCTCCTGCCAGCGGTCACTTTCAAAGTTAAAGGGGTAGATATCTTCATATTTCTTGGGAGGGTTCTCTGCATACTGGACGGTCTTGTCCGGTCGCCAGAGAAACCATCCGGGGTGTTCCTTAACGTAAGGATGATCAGGAGAACACTGGAAAGCGATGTCTATGGCGATCTCAATCTCAAATTTCTCAGCCTCGGTCATCAACTGGCGAAACTCTTCCAGGGTGCCTAATTCAGGGTGGACATGCTTGTGGCCACCTTCTTCCGCACCAATAGCCCAGGGACTTCCAGGATCACCAGGTCCGGCGGTGGGACTGTTGTTTTTTCCCTTGCGATGGCTTCGGCCGATGGGATGGATAGGCGGCAGGTAGAGCACGTCAAAGCCCATAGCGGCCATATAGGGAAGGTGGGCCGCGCAGTCTTTGAAAGTGCCGTGCTTTCCTGGTTCAGCCGAACAGGAGCGGGGGAACATTTCATACCAAGTGCTAAAGCCCGCCCTTTGCCGATCTACCACAACCTGTAGCTCACGCTCGTACTCGGTGGCCAAATCTCGGTGGGGATATTTGCTTACCAGTGCTCCATTTGCGTCATCCAGCGCCACTCTTATTCTTTTTTTAACTGGTTCTTCTTGCGAGCGTAGGGTGGCTGCCAGCTGTTGAAGTTTTTTGCCATCTGGGCCATCAGACCTCTCAGCTGCCTCCTCGATGAGTTGCGCGCCAATCAGCAGGTCTACGGATACATCCTGGCCCGCTTCCACTTTCTTGCTCAACCCATGGCTCCAGCCTTTGTAGGTATCAACCCAGGCCTGGACAGAGTACCGGTAACTTTCGAGCTCGGCAACGGCAAACTCCGCTCTCCAGCGGTCATTGCCAAGAAATGACATAGGTGTTTCCGTCCAATTGGCATCACCTTCTTTGCGGTAGAGGAGAACACAGGAAAGTGCATCGTGGCCGTCGGTGAAGATGTCGGCCTCGACAACTACTTTCTCTCCCACCGTTCTTTTTATGGGAAACGTGCCGCTATCGATTTCAGGTTTCACCTTCTGGATGATGACCCTTTTCCTGCCGTAATCGTCCCTCAACTGCAATAGATACTACCTCCCCTCGGTGTAAGGAAAAAAATAATCAATATCCTAAGTAGCTTACACTGCTTCTTAAGTTCTATCAAGGCGCTCACAGAAAATACCCCGCTTTGAGTTCACAAATACAGTCTTACACTTAACCCGGATGATTCATGAAACATCCGGGATAGACCTTACCTCTCTGCGGTACCTTTCTATAACTTCTCGGTAATATTCTAGGGTTTGTTGGGCTATATTTTTCCAGCTGAAATGCTGCTCGACTCTCTTTCGAGACTCTATGCCCATGGCTTTTAGTTTTTCCGGTGACGCCAAAAGCGTGTTTATTGCCGTCGCTAGATTTTTGGAGAATTGCTCTGGTCGTTTCGGTTCAAAATTCTCTCCTACGTCAAAATCCACCAGCAGTCCCGTCTCATTGTGAGCGACGACCTCGCGAATCCCTCCCACTGCTGAAGCTACCACCGGTGTATTGCATGCCATGGCCTCCAGGTTAATGATGCCAAAAGGCTCATACACAGACGGGCAGACGAACAAAGAGGCGTGGCTGTAAAGAACTACCATATGGTCCTCAGGCAAAAAATCCGGAATCCAGACGATTTGATTGATAGTGGATGCTTTCACCTCCTCGAGCCGTTGTTTCATTTCTACGTCGATCTTTTCGGTATCGGCAGCCCCGGCACACAAAACAATCTGAGTGTCCCTCTCTATATGAGGCAGTCCATTGAGCAGATGAATTATGCCTTTTTGACGGGTAATACGCCCTACGAATAGGACATAGGGTTTGTCGGGGTTAATCCCGTAGGAACGGATGAGTCCCTCGTCAAAGGTAGGCTTGTAATGATCCAGATCTATACCGTTGTGGATTACGCGAATCTTCTCCGGGGATATACCATAAAGATGCTGTACATCCTCCTTCATTGAACGAGAAACTGCTATGATACCATCTGCGTTCAGTAAGGCTGTTTTTTCCAGCCAGGTGGATACTGCATAAGCGTTTGCCAGTTGCTCTTCCTTCCAGGGTCTATGGGGCTCAAGAGAGTGAACGGTCAAAATGAGTGGAATGTCCAGAAGTTCCTTGAGCAAGCAGCCGGCAAGGTGAGTGTACCAGGTGTGGCAGTGGACCAGGTCTGACTCCTTCACTAAGCCCGCCATAACCAGGTTTCTGTAAAGGGCGTCGAACAACTTTTTGTGCCGGGAATCCTGGAAAGGAAGGTCAGCCCTTGAGGTGATTCCCTGAACCCTGGTGTTTTCACTGTGCGCCTTCTGATCGCCAAAGCAGAGAATCTGTAAGTAGTTCTCGCCACTTTCAAGGGCGACCAGTTCACGAGCAAGGTGGTCCACATGAACTCCAGCTCCTCCGTAAATATGAGGAGGATATTCATTGGACAACAGAGCTATTCGCATAGAATTTCCATCCGTGAGTAGTGTTAAGTAGAAAAGGAATTCGCAAACGGCTACTATAATAGCAGCGATGATTTAAATCCAGCCAAACCTTGTCGTTTATGAGGTTAAGTCCACTCAGCACAGAGCTGTTGTAAGAGGCTGTATGGTACAACCTGTGGTCAAGGAGAGCAACGGTGGCACTGAATATTTTTCAGGTAGATGCTTTTACCGATAAACCATTTAGGGGTAATCCGGCCGCAGTCTGTATTCTTCCCGGACCGAGGGATGAGATTTGGATGCAGAATGTGGCACGGGAGATGAACCTTTCGGAAACGGCCTTTCTGCATGAGCAGGAAGATGGTTTTAGTCTCCGTTGGTTTACCCCCGGCGTTGAAGTTGATTTGTGCGGTCATGCGACCCTGGCAAGTGCCCATATTTTGTGGGAGACTGGCATCTTAGCTCGTCAACAGCAGGCAAGGTTTTACACCCGGAGTGGCTTACTCACTGCTGAAGGCAAGGGAGATGAGGTGGAACTCAACTTTCCAATTACTCCTGAAGAGCCCACGCCAACACCTGCGGGGCTCAGTGAGGCCTTGGGATTGGAGCCCAAGTATCTGGGAAGGAGCAAATTTGACTATCTTCTCGAGGTAGATTCTGAGGAGTTGGTGAGAAAACTAAAGCCTGACTTTTCTTTGCTCAAGACACTGCCAATACGGGGCATCATCGTCACGAGTCAGGCTGATTCATCTGAATATGATTTTGTCTCTCGTTTTTTTGCCCCCGCCGTAGGAGTAGACGAAGATCCAGTGACAGGTTCAGCCCATTGCTGTCTGGGTCCCTTCTGGAGCAAGAGATTTGGGAAAGATGAATTTGTCGCCTATCAGGCTTCGCAGCGTGGTGGTGTTGTCCGAGTGCAAGTTAGAGGAGACCGTGTATACCTCGGTGGTAAGGCAGTTACCGTGCTGAAGGGAGAGCTGATTGATCTAGCATAGGGCATAGAGCAGAGAGTCAGACGACAGAGGACAGATGACAGATGACAGAGGGCAGATGACAGCAAATCAACTTAGAGGTCAGATATCAGAGGTCTGAGGTCAGGCAGAAAGCTGATCTCTGATCTCCGACTTCTGACTTCTGGGATATAGACGGCTTGTACGGTTTCTACGAATTTCCTAATTCTCAAATTCCGCAATCCGAAATCCGAAATCCGAAATCCGCAGTCTGTCGTCTCAATTGGGCCAACTTGGATATTCGCTGGGGTTGTTCTGATGGGACTTAATTCGGCTGAACATAAACATGGCCAGCTTGAGCACCCCACGCAAGCTAAAAAACACAATGGCAGAGGCTAATAAGGCCGCTGCTGCACCTGCCAGTTTGCATTGCCAGTCCGGTGGATAAAAGTACAATTCCATGGACTTGCCATAAACGGCAGTTCGAAACATCTCTTTGTAAACACTTTCTCCGATTGGGTAACTGGGAACCATTGCCATTACAGCAGACACCACGAGTATGCGGTTTATTCTTCTGCTAATGTACATTGCTCGATCCTTCTTTCCCAAAACCGTTTCGCTCTCCGACCTCTTTCTTCTGTTCAGCCGGTTGAGCCAGTTTAGCCTGTTTAGCCCGTGTCGAATGGGCAATTGTCCATAGAAGTATCTGCGTAGATCTGTGTCCCATAAAAGCTGCCGGCTGTTAGCTGCACGCTGCCATCTCAATCTCCCCGTCTCGCCCGACCTCCCGTCTCGCCATTTTTCCCTCACCAGTCGAGATTCTTGAACTGGCGATATAAGAGGTAGCCGCCCCAGGCAAGGGCCAAAATCATCAGCGCAAGCCCGGTACCGTATGCCAGCTTGGCCAGGAGATGATCGTACTTGAGCCAACCAAGAGTTCGGAGGATATTTTCCCAATCGTGCCCGTCGGTCTCTTTCCCGGTAACACCGCCCAGGAGAATGAGATGGAGGGCGCGAGCGTCATTGATATAGGGTGCCACGTCGAGGAAATTCTGGCCACACCACCAGAGACTCGCCGCAGCCCCGAAATTCTGCCCGGCGGTGAGCAGCAAGGCGACAGTGCATGTAAGTGGTATAAGCACCTGGCCGAGGGTGCCCCCGAGGAACATGATGAAGCGGCCAAAGGGGGAGAAAATTATATGGCCTGCCTCGTGAAAAGGGAGGTTTATCAAGTGCATGAAGGGCATGACTCTGTAGGCCAT
>JAJDNB010000234.1 GCA_022340905.1 Deltaproteobacteria bacterium
ATCCTTTCAAAAAAGCTTCCCATGGTGAACGACGTGAAGGACGAGAGCGCCGAAAACGTCAGAGTCGTACTTGAGTTAAAAGATGGCAAAGTAGACCCCGAAAAGGTAAAGACCTTTCTGTTCAAACACACTGATATGGAGATAAACTTCCCGCTCAACTTCACTTGTTTAACCCCCTCAGCGACTCCGGAACGTTTGTCCATTAAGGAGATTCTCAATCATTTTCTTGATTTTCGCAAAGAAGTTATTGTGGGCAAACTGGAGTTCGAAAGAGCCAACCTTGAAAAGAGAATTCACATACTTCTCGGTTTTATGAAAATCTTTGTTGATTTAGACGCTGCCATCGCAATTATTCGGGTGGCCCTTGATAGGCAAGAGGCTCACGACAATCTAAAGCGCCGTTTCGACCTGGACGACGAACAGGCGAAGGCAATTCTGGATCTTCGCTTACACGCCCTGGTGAGGTTGGAGGTAAGTAAAATAGAAGAAGAGCTGGCCGGAAAGGAAAAACGGCTCAAGCAGATAAAAAGTATTTTGACTAGCCGGGCCAGGATCTGGAAGGAAGTGCGAAAAGAAATTGCTGAATTAAAGAAGACCTATGGCGACAAGCGTCTCACTGCCGTGATCGCCGACGGCCCGGAACTCTCTTACGACAAAGAAGATTTTGTGGTCCATGAAGATGTCTACGTGGTGATCAGTCGAAATGGCTGGCTCAAGCGGGTGAAGTCCTACGACCCAAGCACCCAGATGCTCAAAGAAGGTGACGAGGTGTTGGCGGTCATACGGTCCAACACCAGAGACTCGGTTGCCTTCTTCTCGAATTTTGGCAAAGTCTACGTGAGCCGTGTTTACGATCTGGATGTCTCTGGTAAAGGCTATGGGGACCCAATCCAAACGGTATTCACTTTCCAAGACGAAGAAAAGATAGTAGAAGCCTTAGCTGCGGAACCGGAGTCTGGAACTGCCTTGGATATTTCTTTTATGGTGCAACCAGACACAGGTAGTGGTCAATTTGACCAAGGACAACTGACCTTTTTCCCTGACCTGGGCAAGGAGGCACAATCTGGCAAGAGGATACCGCAAGAATCACCTCCGCCCCTTTGTCTAGTGATAACCCGCCAGGGAATGGGGTTTTGTTTTGAACGGAGCAGCTTGAAAGATCCCAGTGCTAGAGCTGGAAGAACCCTGATCCGGCTTCGCTCTGATGATGAAGTAATTGGTGTGCGTCCAGTGGAAAGACCGCTTCTGGCCATAGCCACCAGCCGCAGGGTCCTGGTTACGCCAATGGTGCAGGTGAATGTCTTGGCGGGAGCTGGCCGCGGGGTCAAACTCATTAAGCCTGACCCTCCGGGTGTAGAGGATTTCTTTACGGTGAGTCCAGACGATTTCCTTGTCATTACGAACAAGCAGGGCAAGGAAAAGGAAATGGCCGTGGCAGAACTGCCCATCTACAATCGTGGCGTTAAGGGGGCGGTAATTCGGGGTGGGATCCAAAGTGTGCAGCTAAAAGCCAGCGACGAAGAGCTGGCCGGAACTGGGGATGACGGCGATGCGGAGCAGTCTGAGGAGGAGAACCTAGATTAGCATGACGTATCCTTCGACTCCGCTCAGGGTAGGCAGGCTCAGGTCAGGTAGAGCATGGGGCATAGGCTAAGAAGGGGAAACTATGGTCGGCCTCCGTTCTGGCCAGGTGATGATATGAAATGAGCATGAACCCTGTCAAATATGCATTGAAAGACTTAAATCATGTTGATTTTATTTGACATTTTTATTTATAAGTTTAAACTTAAAGTTAATCTTACTTTATTGCGGCAGGGCAAGTCTGTCCACAGCCGGAGGAGATAATGGCCAGCACTTACACCGGAAGGGATATCCAGGTACTCAAGGGGCTAGCGCCCGTAAGGCTGCGACCGGGAATGTTCATCGGCAATACCTCAAGCACAGGTCTGCACCATCTCTTCACAGAGGCTTTGGACAACGCGGTAGATGAGGCACTCAATGGTCATTGCGACCGCATCCAAATCATTATCGGGGGAGACAACAGCATAGAGGTCACCGACAATGGCCGGGGTATTCCGGTGGACAAACACCCCCAGTCACGAAAGAACACGCTGGAGACCATTATGACCTCCTTGCACTCCGGAGGGAAGTTTTCAACCAAGAGCTATAAGATCTCTGGGGGGCTCCACGGGGTTGGCATCTCAGTGGTAAATGCCTTGAGCGAATTCATGCAGGTCTTCTCCAGACGTGACGGGGTGGAGTGGCAGCAAAATTTCGCCCGGGGTAAACGGAAGAGTAAATTAGAGAGTCTTGGGCCCACAACGAAGCGAGGAACAACAGTAGTGTTTCGCCCAGACCCTGACATCTTCAAAGATGTTGTTTTCAATCCCAAGATAATCAAAGAACAGGCCAAGGCCAAGGCCTTTCTTACTCGAGGTTTGACTATTACCGTAGATGACAAGATAAACGGTACGGTGGACACATATCACTTCGACAGAGGGATTAGAGATTATATTGAGGATTTAGTAAAGGATAAGGAGGCTGTAACCGAGGCACCCTTTTATTTTGACTACGATAATGATTTGCGGCTGGAAATGGTCCTGTGGTGGACGACCACCACCGATAGGGCCCTATACTCCTACGCCAACTCTGTTTACACGAGTGGTGGTGGCTCCCATGAGAATGGATTCCGTCACGGACTTACCCGGGCAGTCCGCGAATACTTGTCACGGCAAAACAGCCAGCTCAAAAAGATAAAGGGGATCACCGGGGAGGATGTCCGGGAGGGGCTGGTGGCGGTGTTAAGTGTTTTTGTCTCTGGAGACCTGGAATTTCAAGGACAGACCAAGGAGCGACTCAACTCAGACATACAACCTCAAGTGGAAACGGTAGTCAAGGATGCCTTTGAAAACTATCTTTTCCACAATCGTACCGCTGCCGAGGCCATAGTCGAGAGGGTACTGCTGGCAACTCAGGCTAGGGAGGCTTCGCGCCAGGCTCGTCAGAGCGTGCAGCGCAAGAGTGCAACCAGCCGCCTTACTATGCCTGGCAAACTGGCCGACTGTACCTCGAGCCGGGTGGACGAGACCGAGCTGTTCATCGTGGAGGGTGATTCCGCCGGCGGCTCGAGCAAGCAGGCTCGCGACCGTCGCTTTCAGGCGGTCCTTCCTTTGCGAGGGAAAATTTTGAATGTAGAGCAGGCCAGTGCAGACAAAATTAGGAAAAACAAAGAAATCCAAGCCCTCAGCAGGTGCATAGGGACAGGGGCTGGGGATCACTTCGACTATAGTCGGTTGCGGTACGGCAAGATTTTCATCAACTGCGATGCAGATGTCGATGGGTTTCATATATCCACCCTTCTCCTTACCTTTTTCTATCGCTATATGAGAGAATTAATCGAAAAGGGACACATTTATTTGGCCCAGCCTCCTCTTTACAGGATTCAGATCAAGGAAAATAAAAAGAAGCGGTTTCATTATGTATATAGTGAGGAGGACAAAGAGAAGCTGCTGAAGAATTATCCCGCCAAAGAGGTTTCCATCCAAAGATTTAAGGGCCTTGGAGAGATGAATGCGGCCGAGCTCAAGACAACCACCATGGACCCTAAGACCAGAAGGGCCCTCCAAGTGACCGTGGAAGATGCTGTGCGGACAAACGAAGCCTTTGAGACTCTTCTCGGTCGAGAGCCAGCACGGCGCTACTCCTTCATCCAGGAAAACGCAGTTTTCGTCCGAGAAATCGACGCCTAAAAGCTAGCTGTTAGCTCCGAGCGAGCAGCAGGCAGCCTGAGGAAATAACTGAACTTGCAACTGCTGGCAGCCTCCTGTCAGCTGCCAGCTGAATTATTTTCTTTCAAGAATAGCCACGGTCTCTATATGGGGGGTATGAGGAAACATATCCACGGGTTGCACCCGGAGGAGGTGATATTTCTCCATGAGCATTTTCACATCTCGGGCTAAGGTAGCGGGGTTGCAAGAGACAGAGACTATTCTTGGCGGCGCCAAATCAGCAAGTTGTTTTATCACAGAAGGGTGCATGCCCGCTCTGGGCGGATCAGTCACCACTACGTCTGGACTACCATACCGCTCGACCAAAAAAGACAGGTCGTCAAGTAGCCCTTTCAAATCACCAAGCACGAACTCGCAGTTATCAACGTTATTTAATCTGGCATTGATCCCGGCATCAGCCAAGGCTTCCTCTGCGAGTTCAAAGCCCACAACACTTCGGGCGTCATTTGCTACTCCAATGGCCATGGTCCCAGTTCCACAGTAGAGATCCCAGACAACTTCACGTCCGGTGAGAGCACACCCTGCCTGTACCTGATCGAGAAGAATCTTGCCCACTTCGCTATTGGTCTGAAAAAAGGCTCCTGAGGAAATGCGAAAGTGAAAGTCACCGAGCCGTTCTTCAATATATCCCGGACCGGAGATTTCTTCTTGGGTATCTGCACTAGCTATCTGTGCTTTTTTCTCGCTAACACCATGAATGATGGTAGTTATTTCTGGGATCTCGGCCAAAAGTATGGAGGCAAGTTCCTCTATCGGGGAAGACCGGTTAAGATCAGGTGCAGTGATAAGCTCTACCAGTATTTGTCCGGTGTGCTTGCTGTCCCGTACTACCAGAAAACGCCAAAAACCCGTGTGATCGAGGGAATTGTATGGTGGGAGACCTGAGTTCAAGGCAAACTGCCGCACCCGTTTAAGAATGGCGACACTCAGGGGACTTTGCAAGTGGCATTCCTCAATATCCAAAACTCGGTCATAGAATCCTTTTACGTGCAGGCCAAGGGCAAAATTACGGGGTTTTTGCAGTTGGTTGTGGTCGATTTCCTCCTGCGATAACCAACGGCGAGCTGCAAAGGAGTATTCCATCTTGTTACGATAGTAATAGATCTGTGGAGAGGGAAGGGCTGGCAGGACCACGTCGTGGGCGAGTCCACCAATGTGGGCCAGACACTCCCAGACCATGTCCCTCTTTACCTTGAGTTGTTCTTCATAAGGGAGATTTTGCCACAGACAACCACCGCATGTTCCGAAGTGGATGCACCGCGGGGAAATGGCTTGCGGTGCATCCTCCAACAAGGCCAGTACCCTAGCCTCAGCATAGGAAGATTTCTTGCGAGTAATCCGAACCAGGACTCGCTGGCCAGGGATGGTTCGTTCGACAAAAATGACGAAGTTATTAACTCGAGCCAAACCTTTGCCGCCAAAGGAAAGGTTCTCCACCACCAGTTCGATTTCAGTTCCTTTTTTGAGGGCAACCATTTAGTGTCCCAGCATTCAGTTCGCAGCAGTCAGCTTTCGGCGATTATATTACCTTAACTAATGATTAAAACTAATTAACGCTATTTGCCATGCGCTTTGCGAAAACAGACATAACCTTACTCTGGAGAAACGTTGCTGACAAGACGTGATATTTTTTTAGGGGCAAAACCTAAAAAAGGTTTTGCCATTTGTAGAATGAACCTATAGAATAATAATTACAGCGCAGGCATTTTAATCGTGTCTCAAACCTTCCATTCATTTCTTAGAGATGGCCCAAGCACATCATTGGACTATCATCTCTCCGCACCGTTACTCCCAGAGAGCTGCATTGCTGCGCGCAAATATCCGGTCCAATTGCACTATTAACCTCATGATTTGGCAAAGGAGGACCCCTATGAGCGCCCCTAGAGATAGCCGCTGCCGCTACAAGGAGTGTTACAACTGCAAGCATCAGACGGATTCACGTTTTGCTGGACAGTCTCTGCAGTACTGCGGTCTAGCAGTTGATGGAACCATAAGGGTATTTGAGTGCGGTGGCTTTCGCTATTACCTACCAATCACAAAGGCGCAAAGGAAGGAGCAGCACGAACGGATTACGACATACCATCATTCAGGATGAGTTGTAATCTAAAGACTTAGTTTTCCGAGCATCCTCGGGTTCAGCTGAAAATTTATATCTAAGCTCGTTTAGATAACGGGGGGAGGTGTTTTCGTCTAAATTCATGAGGTCGCCTTCCACCGTCTGAACGAGATTCTCTGTAAACATCTTAATCCAAAACACGGCGCTTTCTTGGTTTGGCTGCCGAACATGTATGCTCCCTGCTTTCTCGTCCGAAATTATCTCTTCACCTGGGTCTTCCACGTGGACGGCACCAAATATATTGTGCAGGTGTTGTAAAGCTCGCCTGCCCTCACCTACACGTCTTTGGCCTAAAACTTCCAGATGATAGAGAGTTATGTGCTTGATTCCTTTTTCGTCCAACCATACGCTAATCTTGCCTCGGTAGTGGTTAGGCTTTTCAAGGTGGAGCACCTCCATGGGGCCGTAGCCTTTGAGGATTGTTAGAAGCTCCTTGATACCTAGCTCTCTGTCCTCACCCGTCCATACAATGTCTTTCCAGATAACCTGCGCCATGACCTGCTATTGCTCCGTTCTGAACTAGAGTACTCACATGGGAAAAAGAGAGTTAAAGAGAAAGCAAGAGATAAAAATAACTTTCACGTGAGACAGCATAGAATATTTCTGCAAAAATTGGAATAGGAAATATCTGGGCCACGACTACGGTGCATAATTTACTTGTAAGCCGGCCTTTCTCCGGTTGTGGACAGCAGCGGGTGCACCTTTTGCCTTTAACCTGATAACTACCGACCCTATTTCATGGGTGTTGGAAAAATCTTGCTTATAAAAGAAGGTAGGGTATACATTACTTCCCAGACATTGGTTTGTTCTGCAGCCCCAACTGATCAGGGAGATCCCAGTCTGACGAGGACAGTCGTACTCATCGTCAAGGGGTCTCGTAGACAAAACTTACTCTAGGGAGCTTGCCTCTAATTTTCTCCCAATTGTGAGGTAATGGCAGTGTAAAGGAGAGCAATGCTATGTCCGATCAAGTACTTCTCGCAGAGCATCGGCCGCCGTTCTTGATTCTCACTCTCAATCGACCCGAGGTGCGAAATGCATTGAATTCGAAACTAGTGCAGGAGTTGGAACTCGCTATTGATGAAGCGTCTCTCTCGGCAGACCTTCGGGTGCTGCTGATCACCGGAGGAGGCGACAGGGCTTTTTGCGCGGGAGCAGACCTCAAGGAACGGCTGACTATGTCTGAGAGCGAAGTGCGGAGCTTTCTTTCTGCTATTCGTAGATTGTTTGTCAAGATCGAGGAGTTGCCACTGCCGGTAATTGCTGCCATAAATGGCTTTGCCCTAGGCGGAGGCACAGAGCTTGCACTGGCTTGTGATTTGAGGGTAGCCGTAGCTGACGCCACTCTGGGGCTCACGGAAACACGTTTCGCCATTATACCTGGAGCCGGTGGAACTCAGCGCCTTCCGCGTCTCATAGGAATTCCACTGGCAAAAGAACTCATCTATACAGGGAGGCAGCTTTCAGCTCAGGAGGCATTGGCTACAGGGCTGGTTAACCGTATTGCGCCAAGGGACAAGCTCATGGAAGTTTGCCTGGAGCTCGCTGGCGAAATTGCCAAGGCTGGTCCTGTTGCTGTGGCACAGGCTAAATTAGCTATCAACAAGGGGCAAGATGTAGAGCTTCACACAGGATTGGCCATTGAAGCAAGTGCTTATGAAACGTGCATTCCCACCGAAGATCGGATTGAAGGCCTTGAGGCTTTCAGAGAAAAACGCCAGCCGGTTTACAAGGGGCGTTAGACTAAGCCGCATAGCGTTCCTAAGCTTAATACCTTGACGCCATGCGCTGTGCTCCATGCCTTATGCGGCGAAAGGAGTGAGCCAAGAACATGCAAGAGAATCAGCAGAGCCAGGGGAAAACAAATAGAGAGCATTGGCTCCAGGAAGAAGAGCATTTGGCTCAGCGCATCCAGCAGGCCGTCAACCCAGGAGGTGAGCAAGCCAACGCCCGATTGGCCAAACAAGGGAAGAAACCAGTGCGCGAACTCATACAGGCCCTTATCGACCCTGATACAGATTTTTTTGAGATCGGGGTGATTGCTGGTTTCGGTATGGACTACCCTGGAGGAGTGAGGGACGTTCCGAGCGGTGGCTTGGTTACCGGCCTTGGCAAGATTCATGGCAATTGGAGCATGATATTTGCCAACGACAGCAGGGTTAAGGCTGGAACCTATTTCCCCATCACTCTGAAAAAGCACATGAGGGCCCAGGCTATAGCTGAGCAGTGCGGCCTCAATTGCGTCTACATAGCAGACTCTGGAGGGGCATTCCTGCCCATGCAGGCCGATGTTTTCCCGGATGACGGCCATTTTGGCTCCATGTTTTACAATATGGCCCGAATGTCGTCCATGGGATTGAAACAGATTACCTTGAGCACTGGCGGCAATACAGCGGGCGGTGCCTATATTGTTTTCATGGCTGATGAGGCGGTAATGATAGAAGATCTTGCCTATTCTTTTCTGGGCGGTCCTCCTCTAGTCAAGGCTGCAATAGGCGAAGTAATCGACGCTGAGACTCTAGGGGGCGCAAAGGTGCATGCCAGAATATCTGGAGGTGCAGACCATATATGCAAGGATCAATTGGAAGGTGTAGAGAGAGTTCGGGACATTTTGTCTCAGGAGCAACCCCAAGAGATACATTGCCGGCGATGGGAAGAAGTGCCTCCGGCTGTAAACGAAGAGAGCATCTACGATTTCATGCCTGCAAGGGTTTACCAGGCCATTGACGTTATGAGAATTATTGCGTGCTTTGCAGATGGGGTGGGATTGCAACAATACAAGGGTGACTATGCTCCAGGCCGAGGAGACAAGATTATAACCGGCAAGATCAGGATCAAGGGAATTCCTGTGGGAGTAGTAGCCGCAAACGATTCTGGCATTATTTTTGTAGAAGCGGCGCGCAAAGCGACTGAATTCATTGTCCGTTGCAGCATGGAAAAGATACCCCTCCTGTTTGTGCAGAATTCACCCGGCTATATGGTCGGATCTGAGGCGGAACAGGAAGGCATTGGCAAATACGGTGCAGACATGGTGCGGGCGGTTTCCAACGCCGAAGTGCCGAGAATACAGCTGGTCATAGGTCCGGACAATGGTGCGGCCAACTATGGCATGTGTGGCCGGGCATATCGTCCTCATTTTCTTTTCTCCACTATGCGTGCCAGGACTTCTGTAATGTCGGGACGTTCTGCCGCTGAAGTTCTGCTCAGCCTAGAAAAGAGAAAGCGTCAAACCCAGGGCCAAGAGATGAACGAGGAGGAGGCAGTTTCTTTCAGAGACGAACTGCTAAAAAAATATGAGTTCGAAGCTCACCCCTTTTATTGCGGTGCCAGACTTTTCAACGACCGCGTACTTTTCTTTCGGGAAATTCGCGATGCACTAGCTTTTGCCTTGGAAGTTAGCCTTCTGAAGCCGATTGCTGATAGTACTTTTGGCAATTTTCGTTTTTGACATTTCGGTCGAGAGTCCACCACGAAGGGCACGAAGAAAACATTAGCGGTGTAAACGCGGAGATTGATTGATTACTATGGAATTGTTGAGGAGCAGTAATTAGTTTGCAATAGGAAAAGAGGTCTATTAGAGGGTGACAGACAAGAATGAACATCACAGGCGCTCTCTCTGTGTTCCTTGTGCCCTTTGTGGTTGAACTAATTATTTTAGACGACAGTGGAAGGATGATCTATGAGCCTGAAATGTCCCTCCAAAGTGGTACTTGGCGACATCAGTGTACGAGATGGACTTCAGCACGAAGAGAAGTTCATTCCAACGAGAGCCAAGCTTTGGCTGGCAGAGCAACTCATTCTTGCAGGTTTCAAGCGGATCGAGATAACTAACTTCGGTAACCCTAGGGGCATGCCGCAGTTCGCCGACGCGGATGAGCTCATGGAGCTTCTTTACACGAGTAAGCTCGTCGCCGGTCACCTCAAGGACGTTGAAACGACTGCCATAAGCATACGGGAAAGGGCGGTTGACAGAGCTGTGGCTTCTCGACAGAGAGGTTTTGGGCCGGATCGCATTCTCATGATGGTTTCCACCAGTGAATCGCACCACAAAGTGAATTCTGGTCTCTCTCTCGAAGAATACTGGAAGATGGCAGAGACATATATCCAGCTAGCCCACGACCACGGTCTAAAAGTATGCGGAACGGTGAGCACCATTTGGGGTTGCCCCATAGAGGGACCCACTGACACCAAGAAAGCTCTTGAATTTACCCGCCGGTGGTTGGACATTGGAGCAGACGATATTGAGCACGCGGATCATGACGGCTCTGCTTCACCTGACAAGGTGTATGACTATTACAGTATGGTGTTGGATGCCTTGCCA
>JAJDNB010000255.1 GCA_022340905.1 Deltaproteobacteria bacterium
TGATTGCGGAATTTAACAGCGTCAGCATTCGTAAATCTACAATCTAAAATCACAAATCTGCAATCTGAAACAGAGGTGGGTTATGGCAACGATAAATCTTAGGGACATCCCAGATGATCTGCACCGGAGAGCAAAGGCCAGAGCAGCGCTGGAAGGAGTCTCTTTGAAGAAACTAATACTCAGGCTCTTAGAGGAATACCTCGAGGGAGTCTGTTAATTGGCCCAGTTATCTCAAAAATTGTTAGCGGAACGTGGCTCTATTTGCCGAGCATTTCCTCTTTTAGACTTTTTTGGGCTGGTTTATCAGACAGCCATATACCAAACAGGGCCTGCTTAAAAGCAAGTCCTTCTATTGTGGATTTGGACTCACCGTTCTTGTATACCTCTACACCCTTACCAGGTGAATAAATCAAGTCAAAAATATCATCTTTATCTATCTTCTCATGAAAAACAGAGATGAATTTTTCTATCTGGCTCTTAATGGGCTCGATGTTACCCTTGGTGGCATTTTCAAATCCTTCCCGAGTTGCATTTTCCATCTTCTTACTGGTGATCAAAGAAGAGATTATATGAAGCCTGATGGCCATTGGCTCATCTCCCTCGACGATCTCCTTTGGATTATTGCTCTTATTCTGGAGATAGAGGCCGCCCACATAGAGATCGATAAAAAACTTGCTGCGCACGCCTGCACCGTTCAAGATCAGCTTGCTTTTGCTAACCTCGAGTGATTCGGGCATATTAATACCCTCAATCTCTCTGGCGTGACTTACCGCGCTCATGATGATAAAAAGTAACACCAGCGGAATTACATACTTTTTGGCCATCTTCCTCTCCCTTAGCAACCTCTGTTTTTTAGAGAAGGTGGTATCCTATTTCCTCTCTTTATCCTCTTTAGCGAGTTCTTTTTCTATTGCCGCCTGGAATCCGGCAAAACTCCTATCCCTCAACAGCCTTCCATTGATGAAAATAGTTGGGATCCCACGCACCCCGACGTTTTTCCCTTCCCGCACATCGTTTTCCACCATCGCTTCTATCTCTGGGGCTTTCATGTCCTGCTCCCACCGTACCGTATCCAAACCCACTTGCTGGGCGATATTTCGAATCATCTCTTGGTCCAATTGATTGTAATTTTTGTAAAGTTCGTGGTGAAATTCCCAAAACTTACCTTGCCTGTCAGCTGCCAAGGCCGCCAAAGCAGCCTGCCGGGCAAATGTGTGATTTGGCAGGGGGAAGTTTTTAATGGCCAGTTTGACCACCTTCGGGTATGTCTCAAACACCTGTTCGAGTAGAGGCGAAAGCCTGGCACAGTAGGGTCATTGAAAATCGCTAAAAACTGCTATTTCCACGGGAGCGTCGGCTGGCCCTTTGAAAGGAGAATGGGAAAGATCGATATCTTTTATAAAGTCCAAAAGAAGTATTTGAACCTGCTTGTTCTTTTTACTGGTAAGAAGAATCACGTCTTCCCACGGTCCAACTTTAATGGAATCCACCTGGCTTTCCACCGGAATCTTGCCCTCCAGCTTACCCTCCACCGAGTAGACGAGAATGTTTTTCTGGGCGGTCAAAACATAAATATATTGGCCGTTGAGAGAGGCAGCCAAATCAAGAGGTGGACTTTCCAGATTCAATGTTTTTTTCACCTCTCCTTCCACCGCTCCGTTTGCCATAGCGGACAGGGTCAGGAGAAGTATTGCAGTCAGCAAGAAAACAGCTGATCTATTTTTCATTTTCGGTCCTCTGCAGATTTTGACTGCTTGGAAGCAACAGGATTTCTCCTGCCTCAACAGCCGCCGGGAAAGTATCAAAATTCATATTTGAATAAACTTAAGAATACCCCGCCAGATGGTGTAGGTATATAGCCCATCTCCAGCGAGGTGGATTTATATCCCAGTCCGACAGTTGGAAAAATTGCAGGAGCAATCCCTTTCAAGTCTATCGCCGCGTTGTTCCCATACCCATAGAGAATCCCTGCGTACACATTTCCCTGGTAAAATAAATTGCCACTTTCGTTAAAGGGATATTTGTTGGTGCTGAATCTCTTCCCACCAAAGTAGGTCGGGTCGTCCCAGCTGTTTATGTATCGAGATACAACATAGTTATCATATGAAGCTACGACCATCCTAAGGTCCTCATTAGGGTCGTCGGATTGGGAAACGTGCTTCGCAAATAAGCCGATCATTAAGGACATCTCACGGGAGTCAGGCTTTTCCGGAAGTTTAGCTGTGTCGTCATAGGGAAGGTCTTGAACTTTATCACGCTCAACAGGGGCGTCTGACTGCTCAACCTGCTTTGCATACAAGGCAACCTCTGGTGACACCTCTTTAGAGGCAGCCTCATCACCATAAGCAGCCGCTACTACTGATATTGGCATGAGAAAAACTACCACCATCACCAGATAGCTTGACAGTCTCGTCAACTTTCCCGCCCCCACAGTGAGGTCTAAACAATTGACGAATCGCTTTCCCTGCGGAACCTTTTCAATCGCAAACCCTGCCTGGTTGACAGAGCAGATTATCACAAACACTGTCAAGCCTGGTAGCACAAATAGTGCCATGATCGAATTACTAGACAGCCGTAACAACATTCTTGCCGCGGTCTTTGCTTGTGTACAAGGAGGCGTCAGCCATCTGGAGCAACTCTCCCATGTCTCTCGCGTCCTGTGGATAGCTAGCAATACCGCAGCTGGCCGTTATCTTGATCTCGAACCCCTCAGATTGGAGAAAAGGGGTCTGGGAAATCTTTTGGTGGACATCTTTCATCTTCATCAGTGCCGACTCCTTATCTTGGGCCGGCATTACAATTACATACTCATCACCTCCGTAGCGGACGAGGCGATCAGTACAATCCAGTTGCGAAGCCATAACCCCAGCCACTTCCTTCAGCATCTTGCTGCCCATTAGGTGTCCGTAGGTGTCCACCACCTTTTTGAAATCGTCCAAATCCACAAAGGCAAGGGAAACAACCTCATCTTGCTGAAGCAATCTCTCCAGGTGATCATGCAGAAAACGGGTGTTATAGAATCCTGTTACATCGTCAGTTATTGCCAGAGATTGTATTCTCATGTGGTTGCGGGCATTGGTTATGGCTATAGAGACGTAATCTGCGAGAAAAGAAAGGACGGGCATGGAATTTTGGTCAAAGAGAGCGGGATCCTCGGGATTAACAATCTCAATAGCACCAATAACCGAGTCTTGAACTTTTAAGGGAAGACAGATGAGAGATTTTGTAGTGAATCCGGTCATCTCATCCACTCGTTTGCTAAAGCGGGGGTCGTGTTGAGCGTCTTCGGGCACCAGGATGGGTTCACCTGTGAGTGCAGCAGTGCCGACTATTCCCTCGCCCAGTTTCATTTGAGTGTGGGCAAGCATTTCCCTCTCAAGCCCCACCACCAACTCGAAGCGTAGTTCTTGGGTCTCAGGGTCGAGCAAATATAAAGTCCAGTTCTTTGCTCGTATCAGTTCACTGATTCGCTGCATGATTATTTTGAGAATTTGTTCCATGTTGAGAGTTGAAGTAATCGCCTTGCCGATTTCAACGCATGTCAGCAACTTTTTGTCATGGGATACCATTGTTAAAACCACCCCCTCTTTGGTGTAACTTAGCCCGGATACTTCATGAATTGCTGTCGCGAGACCGCGAAGATGGGCGTGCCACCGACTCAACGATTGCGGAATGCGGATTTAAGTTATTTGAAATTATCTACTTCCTGTCTTCTGTCGTCTGTTCTCTGTCATCTGACCTCTGACTTCCACCTCTTACGATAAATGACAGCGTAGCATACTGACCTAATGACGGCGAAGCCCAGTGACCCAAATCTCTATGCTCTATGCCTTACCAAATCCGAGATCCGAAATCCAAAATCGAAGCCGAGGCGTACCTGAAGGGTACGTCGCAGGAGCCGACAGCCGAGGACGCCAGGGAGGACGGCCATATCCGTGGTCGCAGCAGGTAATTCATGAAATATCCGGGCTCAAAATTGGCAATAGTTTTTAAAGCGGAGAAAAACTCGTCGGAGGCCTTTGGGTTGAGCCTTGGCTGAGGTCTACTTTGGCAAAAGCTATCGGGTATTGTCAAGTCTATGCTTGCGTGGGGCTGGGAAAATCACGAAGGTCCCGGAGAAAATCGAGAGTAGCGGTAGCGCGCATAGCGCCAAGGTTACAAGGCTGGGGTGTCATTTGGCTTTGCCGTCATTGAGTCAGTTGGGCTAACGGTCGTCATCTTAGGGCAAAGGGCATGGGGCATAGAGCATGGGGTAAACTAGTAAGTTTGCTTGCCCCATGCTCCTCGCTCCCTGCTAAATTACAGCGAAGCGTAATGACAGGCACGTTAGTGGCTTAAAAAGACTAGCCTGCAGTGGCCCATTCGTCCTTTCTGACTGCTGATTCAAGCAAGAGCTGAGTGGCATTTATATCTTGGACAACTAAGTCGTCAAATTCTACCGGGCAATCTTGATAGTGAAAGTCACCTTCGGTCCATCCTAAGAGGTCAAAAACCACCTCTCGAACCTGATAGTAAACTAACTCTTTCAAGGTATCTTCGTTGATATATCCTAAGGCTAGGAGCATCTCCCCTGTTCTCTTACCAGCCTCTTTTGCCTTTGTCACTACTCGCAGCAGGTCTTCAGGGGATATGAGACCCCTCTGGTAGAGAAGCTGTCCCAATTGAAGACCAGGTTGTCCGCTACCTGCGATAATCTTGCCTTTTTTGAGACAAATCGCTCTTCTCTTCTGCCCGTTGGTGAACTGTAGGATACCGGTTTTGTTGTCTGAGGATAGCATTTGCAGAAGTGTAGACAAGCCAATGGACTTCAGATTTCCTTTGAAATCCAGGGTAACCACCTTTTTTGATGCATCAAAGGGATTCCATACTGCCTGGCGGTCAGAATAATCTCTCGTATTCCACGCCTTTATCGCCTCTTTCTCAGTTTCTTTTGCTGGGCCACTGGTTCCGCACCAGCAGATAATTGAGTAAAAGCCCTGGGAATCGTGGATCGTTCGCAGGCAAGTTCGCTCAGCTTCGTGCTCAGCTGAA
>JAJDNB010000275.1 GCA_022340905.1 Deltaproteobacteria bacterium
AGATTGACGATAGCTCGGCGGGTGTCTTTAAATCCGGCACCGGAAAGAATCTGCCGGCTGAGATCCTCTGAGATATCATCTGAGAGGACGAGATCAGCAATGGTACCGGAGGCTGGACCAGGCAGCGAAGCGCGGCCAAAATGTCTCTCCACAAAGGCACGCACTGCCGCTGTGTGAGTTTCATAGTCGATGCGG
Source organism: Deltaproteobacteria bacterium (assembly GCA_022340905.1). GTDB lineage: Bacteria > Desulfobacterota > Syntrophobacteria > BM002 > BM002 > BM002. The sequence continues at coordinate 196 of JAJDNB010000275.1, forward strand.
AGTTGTTGGGAGGGATGTAATGCATCCCCTCTCACGTATCCCATACGTCTAGCGAGATGGGCAAATTCTACCGAGTCCGTATCGGGGAGGAAGAGATCCTTAGCTGAACCTCTAAGCATGCGCATACTGTTTATCAACCGTCTGAGAAAATCGTAAGCCGCTATCAATTGGCCGGTTTCTTCCGGATTCAATACACCTGCCTCGGCTAAAGTGGTCAAGGCTTGATGGACTTGAGGAGTTCTCAGCTCAGGTCGTTCCTTACCATACATGACCTGCAGAATCTGCACGTCGTATTCAAGGTCCACCAACCCGCCCGGACTGAACTTGGCGTTTAATCTGCCCCCCGCGGTCTTTTCCTGAAACTGTTTTTGCCTCAGTTCCCGAAGTTCCTCGAGGCTTATGTTGCTGGAAGCGTAGATCATTTCATCGCGTATTCTCTCCAAACGTTTTCCGAGAGCTGGATTCCCGCCGATGGCGCGTAAACGCACCAGTGCCAGACGCTCATAGGAATGGGCCGCACCTCCCGTGCCGTAGTAACTGCAAAAAGCTTCGATGCTACTGGCCAGAGGGCCGGCGCTACCGTGAGGGCGGAGCCTGAGGTCAACGTGAAAAATCCCTTCTCTTTTTGCCTGGATAAGTTGGGAGAAGTTTTTGACCATGCGCTCGAAGAATTCCGAATTCGTTATCACTTCAGGGCCAGCTGTTTCGCCGTTGTCACTGTAAACCAGAATGAATTCGATATCCGAGGCGTAGCCCAGCGCTGCTCCTCCCAGTTTGCCCAACCCCAAAATGGCGTAGTTGGCATCTAGTCCGGTGGCTGTTTTGGGGGAACCAAATCTTGCCACCAGGTGGTCGTAGGTGATTTGAGCAGCAGTGTTCACCACCTGTTCTGCCAGAGAGGTCAGCCTGGTGGCTAACTGGTGAAAGTCTATCTCGGGGTTGAGGATGTGATCCAGGTCAATAAGATAGATCTCCCTGTCTTTGAATTCGTTGAGCCTGGTGCACTGCTCCTCGAGGGTGGTGGCACCCACCATGACTTGCTTCAATCTCTGCGGCAGGGTTTCGGTAGGTTCACTGAACTGCTGGCCCTCCACATGAGGTTTGAGCACAGGCAAGAGCGATTCATATTGAAGTCGGATGAAATCTTCCCATAAATAGTCACTCGTCCCTAGCAACCTCGCTAGATCCTGCAAGGTATTGGGGTTGGACAGCAGATCCAGCCATTGTGCACTTCCGGGCAGCTGGAGGATGTCCTTGAGGAGAAACTCAAAGCGGCGCAGGGCAGTATAGGGATCCGGTGCTGTCCCCAGAAAGTAAGTAAATTGTTTGGTTAGGAGCACTGAGAGTTTGATCTGGTTCAGAGCAGCGGGATCGTCGATTTTGTTCCCCTGTGAGTCGACTAGATCAATTTGATCTTCAATGCGGCGGTGGACGGTTCGAATGAGAACGTGCTCAATGGAGACTGAGTGGAGGGATAAAGCGTTGGTCAGAGCATAGAGGAAAGCAGGTGTATCCTCGGATACGATTTTCAGCCGGGTGAAGGGACCGCTCTGATTGTCCACCTCTATCTGAACAGGGTAGAGCACTGGCGGTGAATCCAGCTGTAAGTGAGCCAGACGTTCCACCACCATCTCGGTGACCCGGTGTTTTGCCTCGGCTGCGGAATCATTATCACCCCTTTCCAGGAGAACAATTATACTAGCCAAACTAGTTTTGAATTCATTCTGCCAGGTCTCAAAAGTGAGGGATGTCCGGATCACCCCGGAGAAGTGATCGACAATTCTGCGCCTTATCAGAGGATCTTGAGTGGAGGTACGGCGTAATACTCTCGTTCGCCGGCTTTTTGGAGAGGGGCGATGAGTTGAACGTTGGTAAGTAAAAACATCTCCTGAGAGAATATTGAAACCCTTACCAGCAAGAACTCCGGTTATGATCGAGAACAAACCAGGATAATCGAAAGCAAGTACAGTGCACTCCACCCTGTCGTCTTCGCTCAATTTGAGCAATGTTTCCACGGGGTTTTTAGGAGATATTCTGGCAAGACCGTTGAGGTGGCTACAGACTTGCTTGTGGTCGAAGCTGGCAAAATACTCGTCATTGAGCCGGGTGAGGTGTTCCTGCAAGAGGACTTCGTCTACTCCTGGGCAACCGTCTTTCAGGATTGCAAGGCTGGGTTTCATGGAGGAATTGTTCCCTAAACCGGATATTTCATGAATTGCTGTCGCGAGATCGTAGAGATGGCCGTGCCACCTGGCAACCGCAGGGTGTTAGTCCCGAGGCGTACCCGAACGGTACGTCGCAGGGTCTGACACCCGAGGACGCCAGGGAGGACGGGCATATCCATGGTCGCAGCAAGTGATTCATGAAATATCCGGGTTAAAGGTGTAATGGAATTGAGAGTTCATTGTAGCGTCTATCCAAGGAGGTGACAAATGGTGTTTAATAGACCGGAAACGAGAAAGGGGCTCCCCTGGCGGGAAGCCCCTTTCAACTGCTGGTTCTGGAGGTCATTATAGCCCTAGATGTCGAAATACAGTGCAAACTCCCATGGGTGGGGACGAAGATCTATGGCCTGGACCTCGTTTTTCATTTTGTAAGAAATCCAGGTTTCGATTACATCCGGGGTAAATACATCACCCATGAGCAAGTACTTGTGGTCAGCCTCTAGAGCGTTGAGAACCTCACGCAGGGATCCCGGGGTCTGAGGGACTTTCGCTAGCTCTTCGGGCTCTAGGTCGTACAGATCCTTGTCCATGGGGTCGCCGGGATGGATCTTGTTTTGGATACCGTCAATCGCTGCCATAAGCATAGCGGCAAAGCCGAGGTAGGGGTTGCAACTCGGGTCTGGACAGCGAAACTCCACTCGCTTTGCCTTGGCAGAGGGCGAGTACATGGGAATGCGACAGCAGGCACTCCGGTTACGGCTGGAATAGGCCAGATTCACCGGGGCCTCGAAGCCGGGTACTAAGCGTTTGTAACTGTTGGTGGTTGGACTGGTGAAGGCCAGTAGTGACGGGGTGTGCTTCAAGAGACCACCTATAGCATAAAGCGCCGTCTCCGACAGACCGGCGTAGCCGTCACCGGCAAAGAGATTCTGATCACCCTTCCAAAGGGAGAAATGCACATGCATGCCGCTGCCGTTGTCGTTGAAGATCGGTTTTGGCATGAAGGTGACGGTTTTCCCATACTTGTGGGCGGTGTTCTTGATGACGTACTTATACTTAAGGACGTTATCAGCCATTTCCACCAAGGGGGCAAAGCGCATATCGATTTCAGCCTGACCGGCGGTTGCCACCTCGTGGTGCTGTGTTTCAATGAGCACCCCAATTTTTTCCAGAGTCAGCACCATCTCGCTCCGGATATCTTGTTGGCTATCGGTTGGAGGGACGGGGAAATAACCTTCTTTGTAACGCGGCTTATAGCCGAGGTTGGGATTTTCCATGCGGCCCGAATTCCAACGGCCCTCCACGGAGTCGATGTGGTAGTAACCCTCGTGCTCGTTTTGATCGAAGCGAATATCGTCAAAGATAAAAAATTCGGCCTCAGGCCCGAAGTAGGCCACGTCGGCTATACCACTCGCCTTCAAATAATTCGCGGCCTTGCGGGCAATATTGCGGGGATCACGGGTGTAATCCTCTCCGGTTACGGGATCGCAAATGTTACAGATCATTACCAGGGTCTTGGCCGCGAAGAATGGATCTATGAAAGCAGTTTCAGCTACGGGCCTGACCAGCATGTCTGATTCATTGATGGCCTGCCATCCCCGGATGCTGGAACCATCGAAACCGAGACCTGCTTCAAAGGTATCCTCCTCTATTTCTCTGGGTGGTACGGAGAAATGCTGCCACAGGCCGGGGAAGTCCATAAACCGCAGATCAACGATTTCGACCTTTTCCTTCTTCATCAATTCCACTACATCTTTGGGTGTCTTTAGTGTGCTCATTTGTTGCGCTCCTCCTTTCAAGAGTTATTTTATCTGCTGACTTTCAAATCTCTCCATGAGCTGTCAGGACTGGACATTTTGAGATGATTTTGTTTAAGAATGAGCAAGACCAGAAAGGTTGTACAGTCATTCGCGTCTTATCCGCAAGAGATGTGCCAACCGATACTTTTTACTAAAAGTTAAAATTATCAATTAGTTATGTCTGTTAAGCAAACTATGGAGTGACTAATAAAATACAATTTTGTAGGTTCATAAATACATTAAAATACAAATTTGTATTTTTTAACTGAACTCTTCTTGCTGGGGAAAAAAATCTATTCCCGAGAGATGCCCGACAGTATAAGGAAAAACCTAAGGGCAGGTAGCCCCGCCCTTAGGTTTTTATAGGTTTGAAAGGGTTCAGTTCGATTCACCAGCTTCCTAAGCCAACAGAATTCTCGGAGGAGAAGACTAATTGGTCGCCGGTGCTGTTGCCGAATTCCAGGCACTTTCGTTGGTTCCTGAGCCTGATCCTACAGCGTAGGTGGTTGGCGATACTATCTGGAAGTCGGGATAGGCGCGGGCACCGTGCTCACCGTAATCCAACCCTTCCAATTCTTCCTCAGGGCTGACTCTGAGGCCGATGGTCAGGTCAATCAACTTAAACATGACAAAAGCGGCGGTGAAGGCCCAGACAAAGGCAGTGCCAATGCCCAGGAGCTGGATACCGATGATCTTGACCGAGGTGCCACCAATATTGAAGATCCCGGCTGCCAGGGTACCCCAGGCACCGCAGACTCCATGTACAGAGACGGCTCCCACCGGGTCGTCCACCTTGATCCGATCGAAAAACAGCACGGCAAATACCACGATAATACCAGCTGCGGCGCCGATTATCACGGAGCTCAGAGGCGTTACTGAGGCACAGCCACTGGTGATGGCTACCAGTCCGGCCAGAGCGCCATTGAGACTCATGCCCGCATCAAACTTCTTGAACCTGAACCAGGAGGTAACCATTGCCAAGATGCAACCGGCTGCCGCTGCCAGATTGGTGTTGACGAAAATCATAGCAATATCAGGGTTTGCGGCGGTAGTGGAACCTGGGTTGAACCCGAACCAGCCGAGCCAGAGAATAAAGACTCCAAGGGCGGCCAGGGGAAGGTTGTGCCCGGGGATCGCTCTGGCCTTTCCGTCCTTGGTGTATTTGCCGATCCGGGGACCAAGTACAATGGCACCGGCCAATGCTACCCAGCCACCGATGGAGTGAACTACGGTTGAGCCGGCAAAGTCGATAAAGCCCAACCCTTCCAGCCAACCGCCTCCATGAAAGAGGCCTCCCCAGGCCCAGCTGCCGAATATGGGGTAGATCAAAGCGCTGACCACGGCGCTGTAAATCAGATAGGAAACGAATTTGGTTCGCTCGGCCATCGCCCCGGAAACAATGGTGGCGGCGGTGGCGGCAAAAACCACCTGAAACATCCAGAAGGCCAGGACCCAGGGATCACCACCAGGGGAAAAATCGCTGAGAAAGAAACCGGAAGTCCCAAACCAGCCAGTTGTGGTGACACCGAACATCAGGCCAAAACCGACGGCCCAGTAGAAAATGGACCCCATTGAAAAATCCATCAGGTTCTTCATCAGAATATTTACCGCATTTTTGGCTCGGGTAAAGCCAGCCTCTACCATGGCAAATCCAGCTTGCATGAAAAACACGAGAGCTGCGGCCACCAGGGTCCAGACGTAGTCGGCATTGGTCTGTACCGCCTTGATGGCATCGGCGTTACCGGTAATAGTGGGGACTTCATCTGCGCCCCAGGCCAGCAGGGGGAGCAACAAAAGGATTCCTATCACCAAAGGGATTTTTCGTAGTATC
>JAJDNB010000037.1 GCA_022340905.1 Deltaproteobacteria bacterium
CCATTTATATTTCAAGAACCGAGTCAATTTCTAACTCCACCAGCGCAAAATTAACCTTGCTATCAGCCAGTTCGAGTCGCCAGAGGTACAAGGCTAAAAGCTAAAGGTAGATAAAACACCTTAAAATTGCATCTCTGACCTTGTGCCTTGCTCCGTGTGCCGTGTGATTATCAGAACCTCTTGACTTGCTTCGGCCCCAGCAGGCCGCTGGGTCGGAAAAACAGCATGAGAAGAAGCACGCTAAATGCTATGGCATCCTTGAATCCAGAGCTGATGAGGCCAGCCCCCAAAGCTTCTAATATCCCGAGTAGAAAACCGCCGAGGATAGATCCAGCGCTGCTTCCCAGGCCACCCAGTACCGCAGCGCAAAAGCCTTTCAGACCAAGCATGATGCCCACGTCATAGCCGCACAAAGTAATGGGAACAATAACGATGCCCGCAGCCGCCCCAATCGCGGCGCTCAAAGCAAAGGAGACCAAAACCATGCGGTTCACACTTATACCCACCAAACTTGCCGCCCGCCGATTGAAGGCACAGGCACGCATGGCCTTCCCGGTTATGGTATGTTTAAAAAAAAACTGAAGCCCCACTGTTATCACCAAGGTCACTCCCAAGACCCAAAGGCTTTGCGGGACCAAGGTGGCACCACCTAGGTGGATGGGATCAGAACCAGTAAAGGGTTTAAGCCCTAACGCATCCTTCCCCCACAGCATCATTGCCATGCCGCGAAGAAAAATCGAAGCGCCTACGGTAATAATGATCAGGGTTATGGGACTAGAACTCCTTGCTGGTCGGATGGTAAAGCGTTCCAGTGCGACTCCCACCAAGGTCACAGACAGAATTGCCAAGAGAAAATTCAAACCGAGGGGCAGATGACCAATGCTATCCAGTGCGATTACCGCCATCCCACCTAGCATGACAAACTCACCCTGGGCAAAGTTGATTATCTCAGTGGAGTTGTAAATAATGGTAAACCCGAGAGCAATAACCGCGTAAATGGCTCCGATGGTGATACCCGAAATTATGTACTGGAGGATCTGGACGCTTAAATCCATGGTCGAAGGGGAAATGTCTCGAATGCATTAAAAGGTCTGAAATTCCTTAAAATCGCTTTCTTTTACCACAAAGAGCACGAAGACCACAAAGAAGCAAACAGTTTTAGATCATCTGAATCTTGGTGATCTTTCGTGCTCTTGCTGACTGAAAACAATCCCTACTTAATAATCTGCCAATTGCCGTCCACTATTCTAACCATGACGAAGGCTTCATCTTTATTGAGGCCGTTATGATCCTGTGGGGAGAATCGAAATATGCCACTTATCCCCACATATCCATCGATTTTCTCAATCTCATCGCGAATTTTGGCCCGATCATCCCCCGCTTTTTCGAGGGCCTGAGCAAGGATCTGCAAACCATCCCAAGCATAGCCACCGAAACCAGAGACCGCCATTTTGTATTTGGCCTCGTAGTCGGTAATGTACTTCTGGAGGATCTGCTTTTGAGGATCGGAATCTGGCAGATCAGCGGCCACGAGAATCTTGCCCGCGGGCAAAATAATGCCGTCGGCTGCGTCACCCGCGAGCTCAATAAATTTCTTGGAGGCAACACCATGGCTCTGATAAAGGGGAATTTTAATACCCAGCTGCTGCATATTCTTGGCAATCACCGCGGGACCGGGGTTGGTACCCCAACAAATGATCGCTTGTGGTTGCAAAGCCCTAATCTTAGTGAGCTGTGGGGTCATGTCAGTGTCTTTTGGCCCGAACCTTTCGTCGGCAACTATCTCATATCCATACTTTGCTGATTGTTCGAGCAACTGCTGCCTACCGCTATCCCCAAAAGCATTACTCACCGTCAGGATGGCAATTTTGTCAATACCCTGACTCTTGATATAATCGTAGATCTTGGCCACCGCCATGACATCAGTTTGCGGTGTTTTGAAGACCCACGCTTTTACCGGAGTGGTGATCTTGACCGAAGCTGCACAGGAAATTAGGGGCACTCTCGCTTTTTCCACAATAGGGATAACCGCCAGGGTTGTTCCACTCCTAGAGGGTCCCACGATAGCCAAAACATTATCTTTCTCAATAAGCTTGTTGGTACTGAGAACCGCTTTGGTGGCATCCCCCTCGGTATCGTAAATGACCAATTCGATTGGATGCCCATTGATGCCTCCCTCAGCATTTATCTGCTCAGCAAGAAGTTCCATGGAGTTGCGCTCCGGCTCGCCCAAAAAAGACGCTGGTCCCGTAATAGCAAAAATACCGCCTATCTTGTAAGGAGCCTTGGGTTCTTCTTTCTTACCGCAACTGTTACTTATCAGGAACACGGCTAGCAGCATACCTGCCAAAATCAGATAATTCTGTCTTTTGCCTTTCTTCATGCTCCCTCCTCCTTATTTCCCCTTTCTCAGTTGACGAGGTCTTGTTTAAAAATAAGAGGATCACACCACAAAGAACACAAAGGGCACAAAGAGAGAAGTAAAGTGCTCCTTGTTTTATGCTTTTTCTCTTTGTGTACTTCGTGCTCTTTGTGGTTAGGAACCCTGGAGACAATCAACCAATGTTTTCACATGGCGTAGAGTTTCTCACCCTCAATGACCGTAACTCCATTCCGTCCCAAAACCTCCACTGCACTGTCGGCATTGTCAAATCGAAAAATTAGCACCGCGTTTTGACCACTTTGTTGTACGAATGCATACATGTACTCAACATTTATTCCACCATCGAAAAGAATTTGCAGAATCCTGTTTAGTCCACCAGGCCGGTCGTCGACTTCCACGGCTACGACTTCGGTTCTGCCTACAGTGAAGCCACGTTCTTTGAGCACTTTCTTGGCTTTCTCGTGATCGTTGACAATGAGGCGCAGGATACCGAAGTCAGAGGTGTCGGCCAAAGATAAAGCTCGGATGTTTATGTCCGCTTTACCCAAGATTCCAGTAACCTCTGCAAGCCTCCCAGCTTTATTCTCCAGGAATATAGAGATTTGCTCAACCTTCATGCTATCCCTCCTTTGGCACGGGCATGTATTCTCTGGCTTAGCCGGTTTAGCCGGTTTAGCCGATTATGCTGGTTACGTTGGTTATGACTGCTTAGGCTAACGCACTCTATTCATAGGTGAGTCCCTAGTTACTATTTAGCGTCATATATTCGTTTCTTCGTCTAGCTTATAAACTGGTCTGCCATCCGGCCAAGGTTAACAACCGCTTAAACTGACTAAACTGGCTAAACTGCATTATATTTCTCTCTTGTCCATTACCCGAACAGCCTTACCCTCAGTCCTTTGAATGGATTTAGGCTCCACCAGTTTGACCTGCGCCGCAACTCCCAACATCTCTTTGATATTCTTTTCTAGACTTTGCTCCATAGCTTGCATATTCTTGACTTCATCAGAAAAGATTCTTTCATTCACCTCCACCATCACAGTAAGGGTGTCTAATCTTCCCTCCCTTTCCACTACCAACTGGTAGTGAGGCTCGATACCATCAAATTCCATGATGACGCTTTCGATTTGGGAGGGGAAAACATTGACACCACGGATTATCAGCATGTCGTCACTTCGGCCTCGTACTCTCCCCATGCGCACCATGGTACGACCACAGCGGCAAGGTTCAGGATGAAGAATTGAAATGTCGCGGGTTCTGTAGCGAATGACGGGGAAAGCCTCTTTGGTGATGGTGGTGAACACGAGCTCTCCAGGTGTGTTGTACGGCAAGACCTCTTCAGTGTCTGGATCGATGATTTCAGGAATAAAATGGTCCTCAAAAATGTGCAAACCATTCTGCGCTTCAATACACTCCACGGAAACACCCGGTCCAATAATCTCGCTGAGACCATAGATGTCCATCGCTTTGAGGTTGAGCTTCTTCTCGATCTCCTCCCGCATCTGCTCGGACCAGGGCTCAGCGCCAAAAATGCCCGCCTTGAAATGGAGCTCGCGGAAATTGATACCCATCTCCTCCGCCACTTCTCCAATCATTAAGGCGTAGGAGGGGGTGCAGGTCAAAATGGTAGGAGCGAAATCTTTCATTATCATCACTTGACGCTTGGTATTCCCCCCAGAGATGGGAATAACCGAAGCCCCCAGTTTTTCCGCTCCATAGTGGAAACCGAGACCGCCCGTAAAAAGACCGTAACCATAGGCATTATGAATCATATCTCCTTTGGTGGCTCCCCCTGCCATGAGAGTTCGTGCCATGAGTTCAGACCAGGTCTGGATGTCTCTGGCTGTGTAGCCCACAACGGTAGGCTTTCCTGTGGTACCGGAAGAGGCATGGATACGAACCACATTATCCATGGGCACGGTAAACATACCAAATGGATAGTTGTCACGAAGATTGTCTTTGTAGGTAAAAGGGAGTTTCCTTAAATCATCTAGCGAGCGTATATGGTCTGGTTTAAGCCCTGCCTCGTCAAAACGCTTCTGGTAAAATGGCACTGTGCTGTAGACTCTTGCAACTACCGACTGCAGTCGTCTCAGTTGAATGGCTTCCAGAGCCTCCCTGGGCATGGTTTCATACTCTTCGTTGTAGATCATTTGACCTCCTCGTCAACAGCAATAATGACTCACTTGCTCCTGTTTTTATCAGACCGTCAAACCAAAGTATTAAACACCTCAGAAGGAGAATTTTAAAGACAGACTCAGGGTTGGCGCCCGGGGCTGATTCAAACTCTCCAGTTCGTAAGGGGCAAGCCTCTGTTGTTGTCTCCTCTCTTCTCGATCGTTGTACTTGTGAGCTACGTTTACGGCGCTATAAATGTTTCCTCCGTAAAAGGCCGCAGTGACTACCGCCAATGCCACTCCCACTCCATCGTGGCCCTGGTTGAAGGCCTCGTAGGTGGCATAAGCAAAAGCACCGGTGAACACAAGGGCTATGGTTCCGTCTCGAGGTCGCTCGCAATAAAAGTGGCCCGCCCCAGGGAGAATCGCTGCTAAAAATCCTGCCAGAGTGGGATTCTTCCCATGTGTTTGTGATTCCTCTGCCACGATTTTTTGCACTTCCATGGCTGACCAGTATCGGGAGTCGCCGCTACCCACCTGTCGCAACGCTTCATCAGCTTCCAACCAGCGGCCTTCTTTGGCATAACTCAGGCCAATGAGATACCAGGCCTCTGACTCCAATGGTCTACCAGGAAGGTCTGCAATGATGGAACGATACTCCTCTCTCGCCTTTTCGCCTTTTCCCATCTCCCCGAAGGAGCGAGCTTTGAGGAAACGCGCCTCCCATTTCAGTGAACTTTCGGGATATTCACGGAGAAAAGAGTCTGCAGCCTCCACTGCTCTTTGCCATCGGTTGCCTCGAAAGTAGCAGCGGACAATCTTAAGAGCAGCATTGGGGGCCTGCAAATCATTAGGGTAGAGAAATAAAAAACGCTCATACTCACCAATTGCTCGGAAATACTCTTGTTGGGAAAAAAGGTAATCAGCAAAGTCCAGAATCTGTTGGGCAGGGAGGTCAAGAGGAGAGCTTGTTTTCTGGGCTTCAGCAGACATTGTCGAGGCTAAAATGAGCGTGAATACAATGGCAGCTAAAAACGAGCGGCTAAGGGAAGCAGAAGAGGTCTCGGGCCGGATAAACGCTTTATCAACAACTCGTTGTGGCATTAGCAGGATACCAAATCTGACTGTTTAACTCAAAAAGCCGTGGAAACCGCCTACCCCACGGCTTTAAAAACAAAAGCCATGGGCTCACTTTCCTGTCCGCCCATGGCTTAGGTGCTCACCTCTGTACCGGCTTACCTCTTCAACCAAAGGGCAGACTTCTCAAAGAAGAAGCCGCCGGAGGGAAAGTCAGTTTGAAAGCCGGCAAACTGCATAGATTCCTCAGTTCCTATGGGGCGTTAAATTATATAAGTATTGGATACTTGTCAAGTTAATTCTTGACCTGCGAGTTAACCCCCTTCTACAGATTTTTCCTCCTGCCGCCACCGCTGGAGTTTTATCCTGAGCCACTCGCCAAAAAGAGGAGCCGGGCTTTGGTTGAGGTAATTGTCATAGTGAACCATTGCTTGCGTTTTGTCGCCCATAGCCTCGTAAACTCTGCCGAGGTAAAGTTGGACCTGCGTTTGGTAGACCGGGGCTCCCTCCTTGGCAAGAAGCTGGTATATCTTTAAGGCATCCTCATACGATCCCTTGGTCTCATAAGTTTCACCCAAACTCACCAAGACCGGATCCCGGAGGGGATTGGTGCGATCTGTCCGCTGGAGAAAATCGTTGTAGCAGGCTATGGCCTTATCATATAACCCCTGCCCAAAATAGATGTTTCCGAGATCCACCAGCGCATCGGTGGCCACAGTGGTCGATCCATACTGCTGCAGTATCTTCTCTAGCGCAGCAGTGGTTTGAAAATATTCAGTCGCGTTATTGTCGCCTAGCGATCCAGTAGGATACTGGGCTAGGGCTTTCTGGTAAAGATCCGCAGCTTTTGCTTCACGATGGGCCTTAAAGACAAAAATTGCACCCCCAACTACAAAGATCAGAGCAAATCCTGCCGCCACTCCCGATAGAATCTTCACATTTTCCCTACACCAGGTCATGGCCTTGGCACCAAAAGTTATGAATTCGTCTGGTTTCTTGACTGCTTTTCTCTTTATTTTTCTTTTTGCCAAATGTTCTCCTCCTGATAACGCTTTTGGGGCGGGCAGTAACGATTTCTGATTTTCGATTTGACTATAAGCTGGTTAGTTTGTCCATTCTAAAAAGTCTGCATTCTCCAATCTCAAATTTCCACTGACTGTCCGCTGCCTGCTTGCCCTGAGCCCGCTTGCTCTGAGCTTGTCGAATGGGTCGAAGGGCTGCTAGCTGCCCATTCTCTTTGCCTCTCTCAGGATTGCACCACCCACCAAATTTACCAAAGCCCAGATAACATCCAGAGGGAAATGTTTCTCTATAGAAGCGTCAAAAGTAACTACCAAGCGAGCAGAAAATTCTTCATCCGCAAGCCAGAGAATATAACCAAGGGGAATCTTTGGTAAAGGCCAGAGGCGAAAGGAAACATCTCCAAATTCAGTCTGGCCACCTCCAAGTCGAAGACCTACTTCCTTAAAGGTTTGACCATCTCGACCGAATCTTTCTTCCAAAGGCCGGGTGAAAAGAACGTGGGGACCCCTAAAAAAAAAGTCACCACCCTTGATCTCGCTGCCGGTCACCATCCGGCCTGTAAGTCCAATCGGCCGGCTGCGAATCAGGTAGGTTAACAACACCAAATAAAATTGAAAAGAGAGTCTTCGTGGACCGTCGTTATCGAGACACTCAATTCTCCGATTATCGGGATAACATCCGTAGGTCTGCTGTAGGAAAGGAATTTGGTAGCAGCCGCGCTTCTGATCATATGCCACCGCGGCACGACTGCACACTTCACTCACCTCCATAGACGAAAGGGCACTCCAGAGATTGGGGTCGATTTCGGCAGGATCTTCATAAATTCCCCGTGCCCTTTTATTCAAATCGCTTTCACCCACAGGTCACTCAAATCAATCAGATCATTAAAGTCGTTCAAACCCTTGAAATCCTGAAAACCGTCTATCCCAGAGGTCAGAAGTCCGAGACCAGAAGTCGCTTTAACTCTGACCTCTGACCTCTGATCTCTGATTTCCGCTAGCTGCTGTCTCCTACTTCTCCTTGGCCTCACCAGGCACGTCAGGAGCGTTCTCATCTATGCTCTCCAGGACTTTCTCTATGAGGCTTCTCGCTTCCCCTTCGTAATCGCCGGGCACCAGAATGGCACCCCAACCCATCTGGGTTACAAAAAGTCCATCGTAGGCTGTTTCCTCAAACCGCCGCAACATGGTCGGAATACACTCCTCACTTAATGCCTGCATCAACAAATCGGCCTCAAAGCGATTCTCCACCGTATGAATCCTTACCATGTCTGATTGATCGAAGGACGACTCAGTCGCCTCTTCACTTGTCGAGTCTGCATCTTTTCCTTCTCTGACAGTTTGCGGCAAAGAAAGATCCAAATCTATTACTCTAGAGGCCATCGCACTTACCCTCCCATATCCAAATTCACTGGACCTAGCTTTCGGCTGCCCCGACAGGGGGCTGTAAAAAAGAGCCTCTTAGTGCAGGTCATATTCGGCCTGTTCAAGCATCTGACGGAGTCGTCCCCGTTGTCTATTATATTCTTTTCCTAGCAGGATCTTACAAGTACTCGCCTTCAACTCCCTACTGACCACCCTGGCGGCAAATGCCATACAGGTGGTCTCGCCACACTCACCACAGTTGGTCCCTGGCAGTTCGCGGTAGACAGTGAGAGGATCGAGTCTGGCATGTTTCCGCAGTGTTGGCGTAATGCTCTCCCGCTGCTTGTCTACCTGGTTAATCATATTCCTGAGCTCTTTGCACACTTGCCTGGCCTCTGCTTCGTCCGAAAGAGCGGTCACTGTGATTTGCCTGGATCGAATGGCAATTATGTGGCCCCCCTCCATGTAGTTGAGTTCCCCTGTGCCGTCGATGTAAGTGCATCCCCGAATAACTGTGGCAAGGTAAGGAAGTAAATGACCAATATCTACTTCAATGTCGACTATTGCATTGAACTTGGTCGAGGTGGGCATGCACTCAATGTTTACGAGTTTAAAATTAAGTTGATCAATGAGCATAGCTAAATCCCTTACAAACCAGCCAGGATATCTTACGACGGAACTTCGAAATCCCAAAGAAATAGAAAGCAGACGATCTGGGATGTGAGATGTGGGATAGGTGAAAATCAACGACGTCTTTCAGTATCTCATATCTCACATCACACATCTCGCGTCAGTATAGCCGTAATCGTTGTAATAATCCTCTCAGCCTGCTCCCCCTGAAAGGATCTCATATGCTTTTTGAATTTCCTGAAATTTTTCTTTGGCTAGCTGCTGAAATTCCTCTCCCAGATGCGACACCCGATCAGGATGGTATCGCTGGGCTTGCTTTCTGAATGCGCTCTTAATCTCCTGCTTGCTTGCATTCCGAGGCACTCCTAGGATCTGGTATGGATCCTTTTCTGCTTCATTTCGTGGATCGGGGCCTACCCGGTTTGATCTTCCAGAGGTGTGGCTCCTCGTTTGTCCATTGGCTCTGGCCAATACTCTTTTGACAAACCAATAGGCAAGAATCAGGAGGACAAGATCGTCCACCCAGCCCAAACCCACAAGCGTGTCTGGAATGGCATCTATAGGGCTGGCCAAATAAAGCAGTCCGAGGAGCAAAGGCCAGTAGCGTTTCAGCCAAAGCATAATCGCACCGTGTTATTACGAACCCTTTTATTGCTAGACACCTTACGATATCAGGTATCCCCTGACAAAAGCAACAAGGTCGAACAACAAAGAATACAGCATAGCGCATGGAGCATAGCGCATGGCGAAAAAAATGGTAAACACTCTGCGGTTGGGGCTCTACCCCTTCCGTCAAGTGCTTTCTTCGCGGTTAAATCTCCCCTTCTGTCAGTCGGCTGGTCGCCGTCGGATGCCGAGAGCACGCCAGAGTTCTCTGCGATACTTCCTACTGGTCCCCAAATCGATCTCAGCAAAATACACTTGTTCGCGGTCATCCAACTCCACCTTCACCCAAGCCACCAAACTATCTGCGCCTCGTAACCATATTAGGAAATCGTCTCGGCTCGCCAGTTGGGGCGGCTGGATAATAATGCTTTTCCCTCCAAAGTGACGATAGGCCCGCCCTTTCACTCTCCAGTTGAAACTGGCCGTGTTAATCCCCACAACGGGAATATAGTTGTCAAATGCCCGCACCAAAGCAGCTTCTTTCCAGTGGTCTCGCAGAACAGGGAAAATTGACTGATTAATAATCATCTCAGCGCCCTTGTCAGTTAGCACTCGAGCCGCCTCCGGCTGTGCCCAGAAATCGATAGACAGTGCAAGACCTAGCCTACCGAAGTCGGTTGTAAACACTTTGAAAGTGTCGTCAGCGGGCGAAATGCCAAAATAACGTTGCTCCAGAACTCCTGTGCTGGCCTTACGTTGACGGCCCACAATCAAACCTTTCCTATCGAACAGTGTGGCCGTTCCGAATTTCTTATTGGCCATTTCTTCCACCAGTCCGGCAACAATGTAACAACGAAGTTCGCTCGCGGCTTGGGCTAAAATTTCTTCACCTGCCCAGGGGAAATATTCCGGTAGGCAGACCACATCCAAGTCTTTGCCCCGGCATTTATCCAGCAGTCTAATAGCATGGCCAACATTTCGAGGATCGTCTAGTTGCGCGTATGGCTTTGCCTGAATCAGGGCAACTCGGATGGTATCTTTCATAACTCTAGAACTCACAAGCAGTGATCACTGTCAAAAATGTCAGGCACATGCTCCCTTAGTAGACACTCCAGCAGATACTCCTATAACCCAGGAATTGCCGCAAAGTCTCGATAAACTCTTTGCGCACCGCTTCAAATGCGTTTGCATCTTCGTGTAACTCGAAGTGATGGAAAGAGGTGCTACCCTGTTTGTTTTAGCTGCGCATCAACTACTAGGGGGAAGTGATCTGATGGATAGCGACCCCCTATTTGATCTCTCACGATGAGAACGTCTTCGATTATAAATTCGGGGGTTACCAAGATCCAGTCTATTCTGCCCTGAGCCGGTACTCCAGTAAAACCATGATGAGTGTAACTGCTATCATCTTCAGCTTTGTCAGCCAGCTGCCAGCTATCACCAAAGGGGCCCAAAGGCTTCCTCAAGGTTTTGTGCACCTCCGAGCCGGGGAGGTCATTAAAATCCCCTAACAAGATCACAGGCTCTTTCCTCTCAACCGCCCAGGCGCGAATCATTTTGGCCCCTTCAAGCCGTGCAGGGCCCGAGATGTGATCCAGGTGTGTCACTGAGGCCCAGATTCGCTTACCACTATCTTTCATTTCTAACAGACTATGGCTAATCATCCGGGGAAAGGCCGAATCCCAACTTTTACTCATGTGTACTTCCGGTGTCTCTGATAGCCAAAATTCACTGTGTTTCACCACGGCAAAGTAATCCTTTAGATAATACAAAGTTGGATACTGGCAGTGATCGTCCCAAGCTCGCGAGTCCGCCGATATTTGATATCCTTTTAAATTATCCCTGAGGAACATTAGCATCGAGGGCTTACCCTCCTGAGTTCCCAGCAGATGGGGGCGATATTGTTGAATTGTCTTCACCAGGAAATTACGGCGATTGAGCCAATGGTTTTCGCCGTCAAAATCATTTTCAAAACGGAGATTGAAGGTCATTACGCGCAAGAGAATCTCTCCTTTAACCCGGATATTTCATGAATTTCTGTTGCGAGATCACGAAGATGGGCGTGCCACCTGGCAACCACAGGGTGTTGGTTCCGAGGCGTACCTGCATGGTACGTCGCAGGGACCGACACCCGAGGACGCCTGGAAGGACGGCCATATCCGTGGTCGCAGCAAGTGATTCATGAAATATCCGGGTTAGCTTCTGTTGCCATGGACATGGGTTGGATAATTGCGCAAAATCATACATAATCGAAATAGGAGCTTGCAAGGGAAAGATACGCGTAGGGGCTAGATGGCAAGGACTGGGAATGAGGGAAGGATAATTTTTACTCTGTGACTACCTGGGAGTAGGCTGCCCGGCACAGCACGGGCAAGCAGGGGCATGGGAGAACTCCATTTCGCAGAGCTGATATTCCTCCATCCAATCTGCTAGAATCTCACGTTGCTCTTCATCTAAAACATGGACTGCCTCCTTTATGTCCCCTAAAGATTCGTCCTTGCCTGTCCATATGCGAGCGAGAAGGGTAAGGAGCAGTCGATCTTGGACACTTAGCTTAAGATTGTCGATATCGCGGAGAATCATTAGCAGGTCAAATTCCTTTGTGCCGCAGTTCCAGTACCTCTGCCATTTGAAAGGAAGGCAGCGCTGCATTAGTTCCATAAACCGCAGTTTTCGGTTCTTGTTATTCACCGAATGCATCAAGATCCCCACCTTAAGAGCAACAGGTTTGTTCATTAACAGATTTTGAGCTGAAATCCCAGCAAAATCGGCCGCTCCCACCAAACTCGGAAAACGAAAAGGATTTGGCAGTTCCCTATCGATTAGCTAAGGAAAAGCAAACTTCTATTCCTGCAAATTCTTGCCGAAGGTCTCGATAGCCTCTGGGATCTGTTTGCGTATGAAGGTCTCTTTTTCTAGCTCAGATAGCCTTTTGAATACCTGATATTTTGGGTGCGATTCGCTAAGCGGTGGAATGAAACTTGTACCCTGCTCTTTCAACTGTGGATATTGTTCGATTAGTTCAACAATGGGCACCTTACTCCCAGCGCCACTCTCCAACCAGTTGAGTCTTCTCATACATTCGAAGCGAAGCTGATCCAACAAATAGATCGAGATGTCGATGACCTCCATTTTCTCCGCTTTATCCAGCTGAAAAAAATCAGAGGTAGTACCCAGGTCCTTTATCCCCATAACCAGTTCGTACAAGGCAAAAATGTTCTGATCACCTGGAGAGATGAGAAAGAGTAGAGCCTTGTCTGACAGGTCGGACAGCCTGGTTTCCTCGTCCAATCTCTCTTTGAAGCGTCTCGACCAGGACCTAAACCCCCTTACCGCAGCCTGTTTACGTTTAAAAGAATCCAATTGGATAACTTCTGCCATTGCCTAGAAATGCTCTCTAGCTAAGTGAAATCGTCAGAAATTAAGGCTCCTTTCAATCCTCCCTTCTCATGAACAACGAAGCCTTGATCATAGGGCCAACCGGAGTTCTCGTTTCGCAGAAGCTTCTTCGGGTCGATCTGGTCATAGGCTAAACCCTAGATCTCGGATGTCAAATAATATTAAGGAGTACGCCTTGACTTGATCGTGATGCAGAATGTAGGAGACTAATGTGTCCTATATAGCATGACTGACAATATACCGCAAGAAAAACTGAACCGTCATTATCATAATGAGCAGAAGTGGTCCCGGGCCGCATCAAACAACCTCATGAACTCCTCCATATCTTTTTTCGCAATTACTCTCTTTAGCTCCGAGATTATTCTCTCGAATTCCCGGAAAAATACTCCGTACGTCGAATTGAGCATTGGCATGGCCGCATAGAGGTCTGCATCCTGGTTGAGGAGATGGCTTATCTCCATCAGTCTCCTGTGGAATGCCGGAGTCGCAAAACGCTGTAGGCTCTTGGGGTCCATACCCAATGAATCTATTGTGAGTGCTAGAACGAGAGTGGTGAAGTGAGTAAGACCCTGCACCACCGCCATATAAAAGTCATGGACCTCTGGCGCAACCACCTCCACCTGGGCACCACTCTCCAACAAGACGGTGGTGAGCCAATCCAGCCATTCAGACCCTCGACCCGGACAAAGCACCACGGTTTGTCCAGTGATGTTGGGCTCGCCAGGGCCAAACAGCGGGTGAGTTCCTATCACTGAGGATGAGGAAACCTCCAGCATCGTTCTCAGCACCTCGCTCTTGAGCGAGGCAATATCCATGAGTAAAGCATCATTCTTTACCAGATGTCCCATACTGCGTACCACTTCTACCGTATGCTGCAAGGGAACCGCCACGAGCACTACATCACACTTTGGCGCCAAGTCTTGTGGCCTTATTTGGGTATCAAGATCAGCTACTGAGACCCTATACCCTAGCTCATCGAAATACCGATGAAACCAGCGGCCCATCTTACCATGGCCTCCAACAATGCCGATCTCTATGTTTTTTTCATGTGTCATCGATTGGAAGTCGTTCAAATCGTTCAAGTCGTATAAACCGCAAAAATCGTAAAACTATCGTAGAAGCCGTCTATCACAGAGGTCAGAAGTCGGAGATCAGAGATCAGCTTTATGCCTGACCTCTGACATCTGATCTCTGACCTCTTGGTTCTGCTTGTTGTCAGCTGCCTCCTCTTCGCTGCTTTAGTGGTACAGCTGCTCAAAAATTTCCCAGAACTGGGGAAAGGATTTGGTCACACACGTCTCATTATCTATAAACACTCCCTCCGCCACTAACCCAGCGACAGCGAAACTCATGGCAATGCGGTGATCATTATGGGAAGCAATCAAGGCTCCTCGGGGATTTCCACCTCTGATAGTCAGACGGTCTTCCTCCTCCTCAACCTGGACATTCATTTTCTCTAGTCCTTCTGCGATTGCCCGAAGTCGATCGCTTTCCTTTATTCTCAAGTGGCCGACGTTAGTAATAGCCGTTGTGCCTTGGGCAAAGGCAGCGGCGACAGCCAGAGTCGGCACCATGTCAGGCATATTCTTCATATCCACCTCAATGGATCGAAGTTCTCCGCCAAATACGGTCACTCCGTGGTCATGCCACTCAGCTCGACATCCCATCTGACACAGAATTTCCAGAAAAGCCAAATCTCCTTGCCGGCTGTCAGGAAGGATGTTTTGAGTCATTACCTTTCCCCCGGTGATGGCAGCGGCTACCCAAAAATATGAGGCCGATGAGCAGTCTCCCTCCACATCGTAATGGCCCGCCTGGTAGCGTCCAGGTGCTTCCACCCGAAGATTATTCCCATCCAGCCAATGGGCCTTTGCACCAAATTTGGACATCCCTTCGAGGGTCACATCCACATAAGGCTTGGAAACCAGTCCCTGGACATTGATCTCAGTGGGCTGAGAAGCATAGGGCGCCACCAAGAGAATGGCAGAGACGAACTGACTCGATCGGCTCGCATTGACTGTGGTACTGCCACCTCTAATGCCGCTGCCCTGGATGCGTACAGGAGGATAGCCCCTTTCTTGTAGGCTTTCAACCACTCCTCCCAGGGGCTGCAGGGCGACCAGCAGTTCTTCTATGGGGCGCGTGTGTAGCCGTTCATTTCCGACAAGCACAGACGGTCCCTGGCTCAAACAGGCCACTGCAGTTAATAATCTCATGGAGGTGCCTGCATTTTCCAGATAAATAGGTTCCGACGGAGAATTTAAAACGCCGCCGGTGCCAATTACTTCTATTGCCTTAGGTGAATGTTTGATCTGTGCACCGAATCTTTCAAGGGCCTTTGCGGTGTAGCGCGTGTCATCGCACCAAAGTCCGTTGTGCAGCCAACTCCTCCCCTCGGCAAGGGCGGCCATAATGAGGTAGCGATGGGTAACGCTTTTCGAACCTGGAACGGTTACATGTGCGTCAAGGGAATCAATGGTTTTTATCTGCTTCATTGAAAGTCACTATTCCACGGGCTCAGTTTCAGAGACGGGGACTAGCCCGGATATCTCATGAATCACCTGCTCCGACCGCGGATTTGGCCGTCCTTCCTGGCGTCCTTGGGTGTCGGCCCCTGCGACGTACCGTTCAGGTACGCCTCGGGACCTACACCCTGCGGTTGCAAGGTGGCACGCCCATCTTCGCGGTCTCGCGACAGCAATTCATAAAATAACCGGGCTAGGGGATTTCCTCCGCGGTTGCCTCCTCGAGCGCCTTTCGCATAACTTCAACGGGCGCCACTTTGCCAGTCCAGAGTTCAAACTGGGCAACACCTTGGAAAAGAAGCATATCGAGTCCGGAAACGCATCTGCATCCAGCCTTCTCAGCATCTTTAAGAAGTCTTGTTTTAAGCGGTCGATATACCATGTCCAAAACCACCATCCCCTCCCGCAGCCAGTGGACTGGAACCGGACTCTGTTCCTCTGTGGGGGACATGCCCACCGTGGTAGCATTCACCACGAGATCCGTTCTGAGATGATCCCAAGCTTGCCATGGCACAAAAGTGCAGTTCATCTCAGCTGCGAGCTTCTGTCCACGGGCTTCGTTGCGATTCATGATAAAGACCTGGGTATCATTTCTTTGTAATCCATAAATAGCAGACCGAGCCGCACCGCCGGCACCCACAATAAGGCCGCGTTTACCCCTAAGCTCGGTCATCTGTGACAATGGTTGAACAACTCCCAGCCAGTCTGTATTCGTCCCACACAACCTACCCGCTCGGGACACGATTGTGTTCACCGCCCCAATAGTGCGCCCTATCTCATCCACCTCGTCCAGATGGGCTATGATTTTTTCTTTGTGAGGAACTGTAATGCTGGCTCCTCGAAAACCCAAATTTCTCATAGCGGATACAGCTTCCCCCGCTTCATCTACCCGAAAAGCCAGATAAGCGAGATTCAACCCTAGGTGAGAAAAGGCAGCGTTGTGCATCTGGGGACTCAGGCTGTGGGCAACTGGATTGCCAAAAATAGCCACGTATTCGGTCTGACCGTCGATCATTGCAACAGCTCCAAAAGCTGGCGCATTTTTGTCAGAGTGAGCTGTCCGGGAGCAGCCTCAGCACCGCTTTCCAGAGCGGCGTAAGTGAAAGCTCCCCCCATCAACAGGCAAGCGAGTCTGCTGATGCGACCCAGAGGCCCGAGACAGAAGGCCACCACCTTAATTCCGCGGTTATTACCCCGGTCAATGAGGTTTAACAATGAGATATTATCTTCCACCCTTTGAGCCAGAGTCACCACCTTGATCACCCCAGTTCTTAGAATGGCCATTTGGTCAAACAATAATTGGAGATCTTTGTTTGCTGGAGTGTGCTCAAAATCATGGTAACTGAGAATCACCCGCTCCCGCATAACTGAAAGCTCGTCCGGCAGAGATTCTCCCGGCCGAAACTCCCAGTCTACATATGAGCTTCCACTCGTCGCAGCCCGAATGATGAGTCCCAGTTGCTCCTGCAGAGTGCCCGAAAAATTGCCCCCTTGCTCTACCGACCGCACCGTGGCAATCACTGGCAAAGGAGACCGGGGCAAAACGTTCTCCACCTCGGGCTCCCGGGTAACATCCAACCGCCACTCCACCAAATCAGCCCCCTCGTCTCGCGCCCTAATCATTGCCTCGAGCACTCGATCAGCCGCTTTCACCATCAATGACACGCAGATTTGGCTCAATTCTTTTTCCCTGAAGGGGATTCACTTTCGCCAGTCACCAGACTTGACTGAATATCCCGAGAAGCGGCAAGTATTTCGCCGAAAATTTTCTTAACTGCCCCCCAGGCCAGGGGACCTTTGTTCTGGCTCGCCAGCCGCCTAAATATTGCTTGTTCCCTGTCGAGGTCCATGGCACCCCTGCCCGACTTGTTTTTCAGCGCAGCGATCTCCTCTACCAAGAGCATACGTTGGTTGAGCAATCGAAGAATTTGATTGTCCAAATCGTCTATCTCCTGCCGCAAGCGCTGCAGATCAGACTTATCGTCTTTGATCTCATTTATTTTTCCCAAATGGTCTCCTCTACTTTGTGCCCAAAGTGTCGTCCAGCGGACTCCAGAGCCACGAGCACCTCGCTGCCTCTCGCCAACGAAACCACAGAACGAGGTTCGCCATCTGGAGCAGTAAGTCGGATCGTTTCGGCATTCTGCACTAAGGTGGAAATTTCTCCTCTCTCGGTCTCTGCCGTGACCAGTAACAGAGGCCGCCGCTCTATCTTCATACGGCCGACTATAACTTCCTGTGCCCGCCCCTGATGATCTACGCACAGCACCGGATCCCCAGCCAGCAACTCTGAAAGGTAGCGGGTCTTGCCGCCGGGCACCCTAATGTAGGCATGAACTGGACCTGCATTTACCCTAAAGGGGCGTGGAGCCACGTAGGGATTTTCCACACTTTCAGCGTGGATGAGAAAGAGCCCTCCGCTGCTGTTGCCCACGAGCATGCCCTGCCCCTGATCCATGTGGGTGCAGGTATCCACGCAGGCACGATCTCCTAAACCTGCCTGGCGCACCGTAACTATGCGCCCAGTGCTGAGATGGATCTGCTCTCCTTGCTCGCGAACCACCGCCAGTGTCTTTTTCAGTTCTAAAGGATCAAGAGTCTCAATCAGTATTCCGGCAACCCCCCGTTCTAAAACGGTGAGAGCACTTCTAGCCTCCTCGCTGTTGGACACCACCGTGAAAATGTTGTCCGCCTGAGCCACCAGATTCTCAAGGGGTATTATGGTCCAGTCTGTAGTACGCACCACTACCGTGGCGCTCTGGGCCAGCTTAAGGATCTCCTTTTCGTCATCCTGGCTCTCCACTTCGTAGAATACAACTTCTTGGTCGAGCTTTAGATCACCATCAGGGGCAATGGTAGCTATCCGTCCCAGTTCTTTAACTTTCTCATGGTATCCCTCCGGAACCATGACGGCAGCGGCCCCTCCCTCAAGAGCAGTTGTCACTAACGACTTGTTCCAGGGATCTACCTTTACCCAAGCTACTTTCATTCCGTCGACTCTCTCCTCTCGGATGCCAAAAGGTTGCTGTTGAGAAAAGCTGAAGCTTCTTCCACTGAAGCATTTTCGTGAACTATCATGCTTATCGCCCCCACCATTCTTGTGGGATCAGTATGTTGGAATACGTTCCGGCCTATAGATACGCCTTTGCCGCCGGCATCCATAGCGCCCCTCACGACTTGAAGAATCTCTTTGTCCGACTCCATTTTTTCACCGCCGGCGATGACTACTGGGACCGGGCACCCAAGCACCACGTCCCGGAAGGACTCCACACTGCCACTGTAAGATATCTTGACCAGATCAGCCCCCAGCTCTGCTCCGAGTCGAGCAGCGTGCTTCAGTACTTTGGGGTCATACTCATTGGCTATCTTGTCACCACGAGGATAGATCATTGCCAATAGCGGTATTCCCCATTCCCGGGCTCGGCGAGAAACCAAGCCAAAATCATTGAGCATCTGTCGTTCCCTGTCGTCACCAATATTTACATGAATGGATACCGCATCGGCACCTAATCGCAAAGCCTCTTCAACCGTGCAAACCATGGTCTTGGTGTTGGGATAGGGCGAAAGGGAAGTACTGGCAGACAGATGAATGATTAGGCCAACGTCCTTGCCGCTCCGGCGATGACCTGCGCCAACCATTCCCTTGTGTTCCACAATGGCATTTGCTCCGCCCCTGACAACTTTATCAATGGCATCTCTCAAATCTACGATGCCGTCGATGGGACCCGAACTTACTCCGTGATCCATGGGCACAATAACAGTTTTGTTGGTATTCCGGTCAATTATCCTTTCCATCCTAATGTGTTTGCCTATCATGCGCAACTCCTTTTCCCAGCACGGGTAAACCTGCCAATAGGTGTTTTAAAAGTCTATGCGTCTATCTAGGTCAATACAAGGGTAATCCACCACATTTACGGTATACATTCAATAAACAGACCATTTCTCCCACCATGTCCAAACCAAAGATAAAAAGGAGCAAGTTCATATCGTTGAAATAAAAAAGCCGCGGCTCGGGACTGCCGCGGCTTTCAGAATATACATAGTAACTATCGGGTCAGCGCACAGCCCCCTCTATCGCCGTTATGGCGTAATAATAGCAAAAAAATGAGTAGGGCTGTGGTTTCACTATTCCCCTTTAGCTTTATTTGTCACTGAGTCAAGTACGTTAGACTATACAGCGAGAAAAGTCAAGTTCCTTTTCGCTGTGGTTCTTGACATTTTCCCATTCATTATGAGAAGTTAGCCTAGAGATTTTTTGAATGGCCCATTGCGCCCTAAGGCTCTGCCCTTCTAGGCCTGCCCCTCGAGCCAAGGCATGAAGCTTGCATCCGATTTCCAGCCGGCATATTGGATTGAGGAGAGCTACAATGAGCGAGGACATTGTAAAGAGAGTGATAGCGAGAGTTGAAGAAATGTCACGAGGAGGTGAAGTATTCGAGGAAAAAGACCTAAAGGAATTCGCCATCACCATTCAACATCTTCTGAGCGAGCGGACCCGCAGAGAGGAAATTCTCGCCATAGCCGCCGCCGTACTAACCTTAGAAGAATACAAAAAAAGCCTTGAAAATAAAGTGGAGTATGCCAAGCTTGGTGGTCTCAAAGAGAGGGAGGCAACGCTGCTGGAGATCTTGGACCAAATTGACAAAGAATTGGAAATGGCCGTTACCATGAAAATCCACGAACACACTTACCGAGAAAATATTGCCGATGAGCTCAAAACGGCAATATTGGAGTATCTTGCGCCTACCTTGGGGCGAGGAAAGTGGCATGCCCGTGAACAGGAAGCTTTGATGCAAATTGTATCCAAGGCCTTGGAAGGATACTTGGTGGTCAAAGCCTAAATGGCATAAAATTTAGAGGTGTGCCTAAGTACCTTCTTGCCCTCTTTATCTCAGTCCACGAAAAAAATCTCCCACTGCCTGGATCCCCTGGGCATTAAGTATTCTCAAGGCTTGACTTCCCACTACCGCAATTTCTACTTTACCCCGGAGAAATTGGACGTCTTCTTTCGAGCCAACTCCAAAGCCGAGAGCCAGCGGCAGCTGAGTTGCTCTTCGACATTGGTCGAGAAATTCAGTCATTTCACTAGAAAAATTAGTACCAGAGCCGGTCACCCCTTTTCGAGCAACACAGTAAAAAAACCCCCGGCCGAAACGAGCCAAATGGTTTATCCTTTCGGGGGAGGAGGTAGGTGCGAGAATAAATACCGGATCTATGTTGTTTGCCGCTGCAGCAGCCATATACGACTCCCCCTCCTCAGGGGGTAAGTCGGGGACAATCGTGCCACGAATACCCACCTCTCTGGTCTCAGCGAAAAAACGTTCTTCCCCTCTTTTGAAAAGAATATTGTAGTAAGTCATGAACAGGAAAGGTATGGAGAAGGCGGAGGTAACTTTTTGGGCGAATGTGAAACAGTCATCAACCCTAATGGCATCTGCAAGGGCAGCTTGATTCGCCTGAAGGATTACCGGGCCATCGGCAATAGGCTCTGAGAAAGGAATCTGCAGCTCCAGCAGATCTACACCAGCTTCAACTATTGTTCGCACCAACTCAAAGCTATCTTCAATGCTGGGATAGCCCACCACGATGTGTGCCATGAGCAGAATATCCTTTTCCCGCAGTGTCTTCCGAATGTAGTCTTCAAGCACGGTATTCCTCCGCTTTCGTCATAATAAAAGATTTCCACGCTGTGTCTCCAAGAGCGTCGGCAATGGTAAAAATATCCTTGTCCCCTCTTCCTGAGAGGTTGACAATGACCACATCGTCTCGACTCATCTCCCCTGTTTCCCTAAAGGCACCGGCCAAAGCATGAGCTGACTCCAGGGCGGGGATTATGCCCTCCTTTTTCATTATCAGCCTGGTTGCCTCGAGCACTTCTGCGTCGGTTGCGGCCTCAAAGCGAATCCTACCCTCTTCATGATAGGCCGACAGGATTGGTGACACCCCTATGTAATCCAGTCCTGCTGCTACACTGTGAGTTTCCAGCATTTGGCCGTCATCGTCCTGTAGAAAATAGGTCTTGTAACCTTGGGCCACGCCCACACTACCGCGGCCTGAAGCCAGGCGGGTTGCGTGCTTGTTGCTTTCCAGCCCCTCACCCCCAGCTTCGACACCTACGAGTTCCACCTCCGAGTTGTCAATAAAACCGTTAAATATCCCCAGGGCATTGGAACCCCCGCCCACGCAGGCATATACCCGGCTTGGCGACCGACCTGCCTGCTTTACTACCTGGTCTCGCACCTCCAACCCCACAATAGTTTGAAAATAGGACACCATTTCTGGGAAGGGATGAGGGCCACAGGCTGTGCCCAAAACATAATGAGTGGTATCCATGTTTGCGGACCAATCGCGTAGGGCTTCATTTATGGCATCCTTCAGAATTCTGGCTCCGTCTTTGACTGGAACTACTCTGGCACCCAGTTGTTCCATCCAAAAAACATTTGGCCGCTGGCGCGCCACGTCCACTTCGCCCATATAAATAGTGCACGAATAACCGAATTTGGCGGCCATAGTTGCTGTGGCCACACCGTGTTGGCCAGCGCCGGTTTCCGCAATCACTCGGCTCTTGCCCATTCTGTCCACGATCAGTCCCTGTCCTATGACGTTATTCAGCTTATGGGCGCCTGTGTGATTGAGATCCTCCCTTTTTAGGTAAATTTGGGGTCCACCGAGATGACGGCTCAAATTCCCAGCGTACGTCAGGGGTGTAGGT
Source organism: Deltaproteobacteria bacterium (assembly GCA_022340905.1). Classification (GTDB taxonomy): domain Bacteria; phylum Desulfobacterota; class Syntrophobacteria; order BM002; family BM002; genus BM002. Next base: position 21,837 of record JAJDNB010000037.1, read on the forward strand.
CTACACGAATAGGTCGACATGAGGCTCTGATAGGTTGACCAGAAATGGGGATCCTTTCTGGCCTCCTCAAAGGCAGTCTGTAGTTGTTCAAGGGTAGCACTGAGAATCTCCGGAATGAATGCACCACCGAAACGTCCATAGTAACCCATTTTTGCCATAATCACTCCTTAACCTTAGTGGTCGCCGGGATGAATTTTACCCACAGAGAACGTAACGGGCACAGAAACATAATGTTTCTATGTCCAAATACTTACCTGCACTACTATCTATAGTACTCTGTGGTCTCTGTGTCCTCTGGAGTTCATTCGTCTTGTCCCGTAACCCGATAATCTTTATCGCCTTTCGCTCTGGCGGACTCTTTCAATGAACTGCGCCATTTTTGCATGATCCTTAATCCCGGGACAGTGCTCCAAGCTACTGCTGGCGTCCACTCCGTATGGTTTTGCTATTCTGATTGCAGCGGTTACATTTGCTGGATTCAGGCCACCTGCCAGAATGATTCGCCCATAATTTCTTGCCTCTGCAGCCCATTCCCAATTAAAGGTCACTCCAGTGCCACCCAGCTTGTCTGGTACGTAAGTGTCAAGCAGCAGGGCGTGGACAACACCATCGTATTTGGCCAGGCTCTTTAAGTCCTGGCGGTTTTTTAGCCGTACTGCCTTTATCACCGGATGATCAAAGCTGTCACAGTAGTCAGCAGGTTCATTTCCATGGAACTGGAGAACATCTAAACCGCACATCTCAGCCAGAGAAGACACTGTTGCGCGGTCCTCGTTAACAAAAACTCCCACTGTTTGAACCAGGGGTGGCAGAGCTTTTATGACCTCTTGAGCCTTCTCGGGTGAAATGCGCCTTGGACTCGGGGCAAAAATAAAGCCAAGGGCGTCGGCGCCAAAGTGGCCTGCAGCCAAACCGTCCTCCTCATTAGTAATACCGCAGATCTTTATCCACACAGTCATAGTGTTAGCCCACAATGTCCAAGTATTTGAATATCGCTAGTTCATAATCATAAACATTACATAAACCACAAAGAGCACCAAGGGCACAAAGAGAAAATAAAACTCAGATTAGCCTTGCGAGGAATTTTGACCAGAATAAACCCTTTGTGAGCTTTGTGGCCTTTGTGGTGCAGTATCATCGTTTTCCGATTAGTTGGCGGAGCTTCTGTCCGGGGTCTTCGGCCCGCATGAGACTGGTGCCCACAAGTACTGCATCAACACCAGCTGTCGCCAGAGACTGCAAATCACTCCGCGTCTGAATGCCGCTCTCACTGACAACGAGGAGATTCGAAGGAATGAGGGGACGTAACCTGAGGGTAGTGCCTAGGGACACTTGGAAGGTCCGCAGATTTCGATTGTTGATCCCGATGAGACGGGCCTCCGTCTCCAATACCCGAGACAATTCCTCTTCATCATGCACTTCAACCAGGCAGGCCATCTCCAATTGACCGGCCATGGCCAAAAGTTCCTTCAGAGTGTTTTGCGGTAAAATGGCTGCAATTAAAAGCACTCCGTCAGCCCCTGCAGCCCGGGCAGTAAGAACTTGTATGGGATCTATGATGAAGTCCTTACAGAGAACTGGTAGAGAAACTACCCCCCTCGCTTGCTCCAGATATTCTAATCGGCCCTGAAAGAAGTCTTCTTCTGTAATCACCGAGATGGCAGCAGCTCCCGCCTTCTCATAACTACTGGCAACTTTATTTACCTCAAGACCGGGGCGAATTTGTCCAGCCGAAGGCGAGGCTTTTTTAATTTCGGCAATTACCGCCGGCTTTTCAGCATACTTCAAGGCAGCGAAGAAGTCGCGCGTCTTGGGGGCCGCAGACACAGTCTGTTCTATTTCTTTTTGAACTGACCTCTTTTTAAGCTCGGCTAGCCGTTCTTTCTTGCGTGCCACAATGTCGTCCAAAATCATAGTATGCATCCATTATAGGTGTCCAAAGAATGGCGATGCCAAAGAATGCTCGGCACGCAGCTTCGGAGTTAAATAGTCAGGACAACTAAGCATGGGGCATGGAGCATGGAGAAATAAAGCTAACAGCAAAAGCCATTACACAGGCTCGGTACAGTCTTTTAAGAGGAAACATTCTGAATTTGGTATTGCCTGTTGTAAATTTCGAAATTATGAAACTCTATGCCCTTTGCTCTATGCCTTCCCAAAGCCGCAATCCGAATTCAGCAATCCGAAATAGTCTGCTCCATGCTCTTTGCCCTATGCTCTCAGCTCTCTGCTTTCTGCCTATCGGTTGGTTATCTCCCTGAGCGCTTCCAGCTTTTTCATGGAGGCTCCAGAATCGATGGCTTCGGCAGCCTGCATAATACCTTCGGTGAAATCGTCGGCCCGCCCGGCAGCAACTAAGGCAGCGGCAGCATTGAGCAGCACAATGTCTCTCCGAGCTCCCGGTTCCCCCTGGAGCACTTCTAGAACTATTTGGGCATTTTCATTGGCGTCGCCCCCTCTGATCTCATCAATAGTTGCACGGGACAGACCAAAATCTTCCGGTTCAATGGTGTAGGTTGACACTTGATTATTCTTCAGCTCGCTTACAAAGGTGCGCCCAGTAATGCTGATTTCATCAAGACTATCTTCTCCATAAACCACAAAGGCACTGCGTGAGCCTAGCCTATTTAAGACTTCGGCAAGAATCGGTGTAAGCTTTTTATCGTAGACGCCTAATACTTGGACATTTGCCCCTGCTGGATTTGTAAGAGGACCGAGGATATTAAAGATACTTCTAATGCCGATCTCTTTTCTCGGTCCGATGGCGTACTTCATAGCCCCGTGCAGCGCCGGTGCAAAGAGAAAGCCGATACCCACCCTACTGAGGCACTCCTCCACCACTGCGGGAGACACATCTAAATTGACTCCTAAATTCTCAATGACATCGGCGCTGCCGCAGAGGCTCGATACCGATCGATTGCCGTGCTTGGCCACTCGCAGGCCACAGCCAGCGACGACAAAGGCGGTAGTGGTGGAAACATTAAATGTGTTGGTGGAGTCACCACCGGTCCCGCAGGTATCGACAATCGTCTCCAAATCCAGGTTGATTTCGTCCCGGTCCATGCTCACCATGGAGTCATCCACAGCGATCCTGGTAGCTTTTCGCCGCATAACCCGGGCTGCTCCGGTAATTTCCTCGATAGTCTCCCCTTTGAGCCTGAGGGCAGTTATGAAAGCGCCTATTTGGGCGGGTGTTCCTTTACCGCTCATGATCACATCCATAGCGGCTTCCATTTCTTCTTCGCCCAGATCCTTGCCATCTACTAATTTCTGGATGGCTGTCTTAAGCATGATCTCCTCCTTTATAAAAAACATTCGATACCTGAATGGACCACGAAGTTCACCAAGAGCACAAAGGAAAGAGCCTTACAATTTTTGGAACCCCTTTGTGTTCTTCGTGTGCTTTGCGGTTTAACCATCTAGAGTATGAGATGAATATCTCAAAGACTGAGAAAGTTTTTTAAGATATCCATACCCACGTTGGTCAAAATTGACTCTGGATGAAACTGAATTCCCTCAACCGGATATTGTCGGTGCCGCAACCCCATAATCTCACCATCCTCCGCCTCCGCTGAAACCTCTAGACAATCAGGTAGACCCTCACGATCAATAGCCAACGAATGATAGCGAGTCGCAGAGAAAGGGTCGGGCAGATTATGAAAAATTGTCTTGCCGTCATGTGATATTTCTGAGGTCTTCCCATGCATGAGTTGGCCAGCCCGTATCACTTGACCTCCAAAAGATGCCCCAATGGCCTGGTGACCCAAACAGACTCCAAGTATGGGTACCTTTCGATAAAACCGTTCCACTATCGGTATTGTTATTCCCGCTGACTGAGGGGTACCTGGCCCGGGTGAAATGACAATTCGCTCTGGTCTCATCTTTTCGACTCCATCCAAGGTGATTTTGTCATTCCTCCTTACCTCAACTTCATACCCCAGTACTCCCAAGTACTGAACCAGGTTGTAGGTGAATGAGTCGTAGTTATCAATCATGAGTATCACGAGCAAATCCTCCTCAGCTGTCATGCTTAGCTTTGGCGTTCGTTTTTTCTTTGAGCGCGACTGCTTGTCCTAGTTCGAGACTCTATGGAGTGTTGGAGTGATGGAGTATCGGAGTATTGAAAACAAATCTATGAAATTCAATATCGTGTCTAAGATCTCCCAGTACTCCACTGCTCCTTTACTCCATTACTCCGGTAGAAATGCACTTCGTCAGAAGTAAATTTCTATTTACACCAAGCCCTTATTGGCCATCTCCAAGGCTCTAACCAATGCCTCACCTTTGGCCACGGTTTCTTCATATTCAGACTGAGGAACTGAGTCGGCCACAATTCCTGCGCCCACCTGAAGGTAGACCTTACCGTTGCGCACTAACATTGTTCGAATGGTGATGCAAAAATCCATATTACCGGAAAAGGAAAAATATCCCACTGCCCCGGCGTATAGCCCCCGACGGCTGGGCTCAAGTTCATCAATTATTTCCATTGCTCGAACCTTGGGAGCACCAGAAACAGTACCAGCCGGAAAAGAGGCGCGAAGGACATCAAACATATCTAGTCCGGGCGCCAAATCTCCTTCCACATGAGAAACTAAGTGCATTACATGGGAGTAATACTCCACCACCATCAGGTCGGTCACCTGCACGGTTCCGAGAGTCGCAACCCTGCCAACATCGTTGCGGCCCAAATCTACAAGCATCACGTGTTCGGCCCGTTCCTTCGGGTCAGCTAGTAATTCTTCCGCTAGCCGACGATCCTCGCTGCTGTCCTTTCCCCTAGGTCGAGTCCCGGCGATTGGTCGCAAAGCCACTCTTCCGTTTTCCAAACGCACCAAGACTTCGGGGGAAGCACCAATAACGATATCTCCATCAAAATCAAGGTAATACATATAAGGTGATGGATTTATCCGCCTGAGTGCCCGATAGATATCAAATGGTTCAGAGACCAGATCAGTTTCGAATCGCTGACTGAGCACTACCTGAATGGCCTCGCCGTCTTGAATGTATTGTTTCGCCCTCCTTACCATTCCCTCAAACCGATCACGCTTCATATTCGCTCGCAACATAAGTTCCTGCTTGGACTTTCCTGTTGGCTTCGAAGGAGGCGCAGACTCCGCAAGTAACCCAAGAGTCTCATCTATTTGAGCAACGGCCTGATCATAAGCGGAAGCATGGTTGACGTATTCGGGTACATAGATATTCGCCACCACCTTTATGGTCTGTGTCAAGTTGTCGTAGATCATCACTTGCTCAGGCATCATGAATGCCGCCTCCGGCATACCGACTTCATCCGGTTTAGAGGTAGGCAGGTGTTCAATGAAGCGAACGGTATCATAGCTCAAATAACCAACCAAGCCGCCAAAAAATCTGGGGAGACCCTCCACGGGAACTACCTGGAAGGTTTTCATAAGATTCTTTAGGTAGTCGAGGGGCGATGCTTCAAATTTGCCGCACTGCTCGCCATTTCGAGTTAGCTCGATTTTATCACCCCGAGCCTTGACCAATAACCTTGGGCGATGCCCAATGAAACTATAGCGACCCCAGCGTTCTCCTCCTTCTACACTTTCCAACAGGAATGATTCCGGCCCTTTGGCAACCTTTTTGAACAAGCTGATAGGCGTATCAGTATCTGCAGTGACTTCTCGGAAAACAGGGATGACATTTCCTTGCTTGGCCAAATTCAGGAATTCGTCTTTACTAGGGTGGTACACAGTAACCTCCATTTCAATCGTAAGCTTGAAGTCAGCAGGGAAAAAGGCCGTGAGGCTTTTCAGCTCCCACGGCCTTTAATAAAAAAGAAAAAGCCGTGGGCAAGAAGTTTACCCACGGCTTTGAAGTACGAGTCGGATGCTACTCACCTGGCAGTGGACAAACTCCTCCACAGACGCACCACCACCAGTACCAGCTGACGAGAATATTCTGTTTCTTCAAGTTTTTCTTCATAGCTTTCCTTACTTTGGACTTTAAAAAACAGTAGCATCCTTTGTCAAGAAAAAACTTTAAGGTCATCCCTCTCCCTTGGCTGCCTAAATTTTTTCATACGAATGTGCCTAATTAAATACTTCTTGTTGTTTCTCAGGGTAATTGCTTGACTCCTCTCCAGTTTTTCTATAAAAAATAAGCTCGTTTTCTGAGATCATTTACATCATCAGGAGTGGCCATATGGCGAAACATAAAAAGATCGAAAGAAAAAGAGAGCTAGACAGACGGCGAAGGAGACGAAAGAAGAGATTAAAACTGCGAGCAAAAGGTCTGCTACCGCCTGTGGAGGAGTCTAAGGACAAAACCGCCCCCAAAGATTAATCTTGGTGATAAACGCATTTTCTGCCCCCAAACGTACCTACCCTCAACAAGAATAATAAGTATGTTAGGTACAGGAGACAGCTGACAGATACCTACTGCCCTCCCCAGCACGCACCCTTTATCCAGCACTTTCTGCCTCCTCATCTAATCTGGCATTGTAATTGCATATTTAGCAAGGCGAAATATCAGGCCAGGAGACTGTCATGAAGCAGAAAACTTTGCTCCTTTTCCAGCTCTTGCTGGCGGTTTTTTCCATTTATTCAGTCCTCAAATACAGTGGCAACCAGCGTATGATAATCCCTCTCACCTGTCTTGTTGCCATGTTTTTAGTGGGAAAAGTAGAAACTGCCGTCACCGAAAGAGATAAGCGAAAAAAAGAGCACGGAGCAAAAGGGAGAAAGGGGACTGAGGAAAAGACCGGTTTCAAGCCGGTCGACTGTCTGCTGAAGAGCAAGAACGCGCTGCTCCTGACCGATGCAATACACTACCTCTTAAATGAATTAGGCCTGAAGGTCTCTCGTTCCCCGGATCAGAGCTTCATCGACCGTTTGGTGAGAACGGATGAAGACAACCAAGTAACTTTTGGTCTGAAAGTTCTTGGCGATGTTGGAGAACTGACCGAGACCTGGGAAAGTTGGGAGGAAGTTACGGACTTTGACATGGGTAAAGGGGGAAATAGACGTCTTGTTCTTATCAGCAGCAATACCGTTGACGAGGAAGTTGACGGTAAGCCGAAGTTCAGTGATTTCTCAACTAACATTCAAAGCCTGCTTTCTTCCAAAAACATAGTCGCCATGACTACCCTCACCTTTTATAAGATTTATCTGCTTTGCCAAAAAAAGAGTGTTAAACCTGGGAAGATTTTTGATCTCATTCATCGTCACCCAGGGGGTGTTTTTCGCTTGGAACAATACATGAAAGGTTCCAAACAAGCTGCTTAACCCTTCTCGCCTGAAGTTTAATCCCCTGGGGACACCACTTCACAGAAATCTCCTGAACTCGAGCTGTAGATCTCTTTTCGCATTCATCATGGGTGCCGTAAGCTTAGCCAACGAAGTGTTTTGTTTGCCAAGCTTGAATGTGCAATGATAAATGACAGGTGAGAAATGAGAAATGGCCTCAGTGCATAATTAGTTTTATGGTATATTCTTGCGGATCCTTGAAGCGCTAGAGAGTGTAACAAATTGGAGCTCCGGTGAATCTCCCTACTCTGGACTGGATAATTATTATAGCCTACCTCACCGCTAGTCTGATAATCGGCTTTTACTTTTCTAAAAGAGCCCTGCGGAGTGTTGACGACTACTTTGTTTCAGGCCGTGTCCTCCCTTGGTGGCTGGCCGGCATGTCAATGATTGCCTCCGCTTTCGCCATAGACACACCCTTAGGCATTACCGGCCTAGTGGCCCAGGATGGTATCCCAGGAGTGTGGTATGCCTGGTCCTTCGTTCTCGGCGGCGCCGGTGCACTGGGCGCCTTCATCTTTGCCTCCTTGCTGAGACGTTCAGAAATTATTACTACCGCTGAACTTATAGAGCTACGCTATGATGGCCCCTCTGCCGCCTTTCTGAGAGGTTTCAAGGGTGTCTATTTCGGTATATTTGCCAATGCGGTAACACTGGGCTGGATCATTAAGGCAGTATGGACAATAAGTGCAGTGGTAGCTCCCACAATTGATCGCCATCTTCTCTTGGCTGTCATACTGGCGATCACCCTTGCCTATACGGCAGCGTCAGGGCTTTGGGGTATTGCTGCTACAGATCTTATTCAGTTTTTCATCGGCTCAGTAGGGTCCATAATTCTGGCAGTTTTTGCCTGGAACTACATCGGTGGAATGGGAAATATCGTTGAGGGCTTCGTCCAAAGATATGGAGCTGGGTCAGCTGCAGAGCGGCTCAGCTTTTTCCCAACTGTAGGCACTCCTTTTTTTGTAACATTTTTGGTTTTTATAACGCTGAAATGGTGGGGTAATCCGCCCCCGGCAATCACTCAAAGGATTATTTCTGCCAAAAATGAAAAGCACGCCTCCTTTTCAACCATGCTTTTTGCAGTGGTCGCCTTTGGTTTCAATTACTGGCCCATGATCTTGGTGGCTATGGTTTCTCTTATTGTCTATCCAGACCTTGAGATTCCTGAAGCTGGCTATGCCATGCTAATCTTGAAGCTCCTCCCCTCTGGACTCCTAGGACTGATGCTAGCCTCTCTGATGGCAGCCTTTATGTCTACCGTAGATACCCACATAAACTTCGGTGCCGCCTACATGGTCAATGACCTCTATCGCCGTTTTATTATGAAAAAGGCTTCAGAGAAGCATTACGTCCGTGCCTCACAGATCAGCACAGTGCTAATGCTGCTCCTTGCTGTGGTGATTGCCTATAATCTCGATTCAGTGAGTGATGCCTGGTATTACATATCTATGCTGACAGCGGGTTACGGTATTGTGATTGTCATACGCTGGTTTTGGTGGCGAGTAAACGCTTGGGCAGAGATTGCGGCACTGGCGAGTTCAGGGGTTGGCAGCACCCTTCTATCGCCGAAATTTGCTAGAGCAGTCGGCTACTGGGACCATATTCCCCATTTGGATTGGCAGTATAGGTTTCTCATTGTGGTGGTTTTTTGTACCGTTTCCTGGGTGGTAGTCTGCTTTCTGACCAAACCCACAGCAGAAGAACATTTGAAAAAATTTTGCGCTAAGGTTAAGCCTTTTCCTACCCTTTGGGGGCCTATCTATAAGAAGAATCCCGAGTTGGGCTGGAATCTACACTTCAGGAGGGCATGCTTAAACTGGCTACTCGGTGCGGCCAGCGTCTACTGTTTTTGCTTTGGCACGGGCCATCTTTTGTTCTTGAACTTTGCCTATGGCATTTTGCTCATTGCACTGGCCGTTGTTCTAGCAACAATTATTCTGATAATCTGGAGAAAGTAATGAGTGATCACCGGGACATCTGCGTTTTCGAACGTCATTTAGAACAATCCCACGAGAGCGAAACGGGGAAAATCTCCTAGCGGACGAATAGGAAGGTAAGATCTCTTCACTTGTCGCCGCGGACGAAATATACGTAGATATTTACACCCGCAATAGCAACAAACCCGCCACAGAAAATGAGCAGTTTTTGGGCATCAAAATCCCAAGCATTAGTCCCCTCTACCGTCACCTGAAAAAGGAGAAGAAGAGCTGGGGCGGAGAAAAGGGTAACAAGTGCCTTTTCCATTCCCCGGATTAAGAAAATAATGCTGCAGCACACCATAAAACCGATGAAGTACGGGTTCTTTATCAGAGTCAGCATGTCGATGGAGGCAAGGATATCATTGAGCCTAGCGAAATCCAGGTCTCTTATGGCGGATATAATGTCTGACAACATCGTTGGCAAACTCCTTGCTTTTCATTGTACAAGCCAAGCAGAAACAATACCTTCATTTATTATACCGTAACTTGTTTAGCAACTCCTATGCCATATGTTCCACCTCTAATGTGCTAAAGAGATTTTCTTTCATCTCCCGGTTCAAAATCTGCTCAGGGTATTCCACCAAACGGTAGCTGCGCCAGTGAACGCAATTGTCCCCCCGTCCCCGAGATCTAGCCTGCAGTATCCCGCTATTCGTGCAGTTTCTTGCAAGAGCCGAGCGACATTAATTAATGTTAATTATTAACTTATTATAAAAAAACATAATTATTAACTATTGTTATCAATAATATAGAATGCCATGAACTCCACCTTAAGCTGATTGCATTGAGTGAGTTGCGCAGTGTGAGAGTGTCACCGATTCAGGCCACGACTAATCGTTAGCCCTTCTCTTTTCCTTCTCTTTTCCTTTGGCAGGTAACGCTTATTGATTTGCAGACTTTTCGCATTCAGAGGTCCGGTATGTTCTCATTCGCGCCAGATCGAAGGCATAGTCATAAATATGGAGACCTTTAGAGGCCACAATCATTTCCCCGTCTTCGACACCAATCTCACTTGCCATGTATTCCTTCAAGAGTTGGATTCCGCCTAAATTTGCCGGATACCCGTTCCAAGCATCCCATGAGCGGAAATAGACAAAGAAATGAATTCGCTCGTCTTGAATACGCGTGTCAATCTGGCGCAGGCATGGTGGATCTTCCAGCTTCAAGTCGGTGGGCATTCCTACGGTCATTACCATCTGATTATTGCGGAACCCGTGACGCTTGTAGGTATCAATGACCGTCTGGATTTGGTCGATACCCACCCCCCCAGCTAATCGTTCGCCGTAGGTGTAATCCTCGTCTGGCTCTTTATGAGGAGTCATAAGATATGGCAAGTAATTGTCAAGGTAGTCGTCCGCCACTGGATTGGGAATACCTAAATGGGCAGGGATATCTGGTAAAAGTGGTCGCCCGCCAGGATGTTTAATATGAACTGTCACGTAATCAAGCTCTAATCGCTTTTGTCCCGCATAGGAACCTCTGTCAATAACAAACTCACGTCCGTGATCGAGTAAGTTCCAGATAATCTGAAACCAGGAATCTGGAAGTGTGGTGGCCTCAATGAAAACAGGATTCAATGATACCTTCCTCATCCCTCTCTCCCTCTCAGCCAGCGTCGGCCCGGTGTTAGCCTCAAGAAACGGTCTCTCGTTTAGAGCTTTCTTCTTGAGCTAACTCTTCTCCCCGAATCGAAATCTTGACAGTGTCTATGGGGATCTGCTTACCGCTGGCTTCTAATGCTTTGTTTACCACGTGCAGGAGGCCTCCACAGCAGGGAACCTCCATATAGCCTATAGTGATTGCTTGTATATCATTGTTGGCAAAAATTTGCCCCAACTTCTCCACGTAGAATTTGCTGTCGTCCAATTTGGGACAGCCAACCGCCAATATTTTACCTTTGAGCAAACGCTGATGAAAAGCTCCCATGGCAAATGGAACGCAGTCAGCCGCAATAAGCAACTCTGCCCCATCGAAAAATGGAGCATTCACCGGCAGCAGGTGAATTTGAACAGGCCAGTTTCTCAGTTCTGAGTTTTGACCACTTGTTTCCTGCACCGCTGCCGCAGAAGATTGCGGCTGGAAATGTATCAGTTTTGAACCGGGACAGCCGACTTCAACCTCTTTAGGCTGTTGCTTGTCCCGTAGTCTTTTGACGTGCTCTTCTGTAGCCTTTTCGTCAAATGGATCTGAATCCTTCATCACAATTTCTAGGGCCCCTTGCGGGCATTCACCTATGCAAGCACCCAAGCCGTCACAATAGATATCTTTTATGACTTTTGCCTTGCCGTCCCGGATCTCAAGAGCCCCCTCAGCGCAGGAAATCACGCATGACCCACAACCATCACATTTTTCTTCATCTATTTCTACTATGTTTCTCATTGCCATCTTGCACCTCCGCTCTCATTTTGACCGTTTTCCCTAATGATAATACACCTCGGCCCACAGTGCTTTGATCTAAGTCAAATAGCGGAGCTTTGACTGTCTTCTCTGGGTAATTCCTGAGTCAAAAAAAGCTAACATGGAATCTCAGGTCTGGCAATGATAAAACTCGCCAGGGGTAAAGAAAGAGAATCGTACGGCGGCAGTCCAAATACTCCCCTTAAAACCCTTTAAAAATTTACAGTGGATCATTATAATGGGCTGGAAGTGGAGTAGTGCAGCCACGTGCCATGTCCATTCCACTAGTTTCGAGTGATCGAGGGGAGAAAAGCATGACAGAAGAGACCATGGTTACCATCAGTGAAGTCTACCTCAAAAGCGACCGCAGCTCTGGCAACATGGTAGTACTCAAGGAGAGCGAAGAAGACCCAAATCATTTTGTCATGTTTGTGGGTGATTCGGAATTCGCGGCCATTGCCAAGGAAAAGGGGCTCGTAGAGCCAAAGAGGCCTTTAACTCATGATCTCTATCTACGAATAAGTGATAACCTGCAGGTTGAATTCCTGCGAATAGAGATATACGACATGAAAGAGAACACTTACTACGCCAATGTGTTTTTTCGCGCCAATGGTCAGGAGCTTACGGTAGATTGCCGACCCAGCGATGCCGTGGCACTAGCCTTAAATAGGAAGATCCCTATTTTGGTTAATAAAAAACTGTTCCGTCGCGAACTTACTAGGGAAGAGATCAAAGAATACGAGGAGATTTGTAAGACGGTGAAATTCTAGGTTGCTGCAGGTTAATACCAAAATGTGCGGATTCATGCAGCTTCCCCTTTGGTGCACAATTAGTACGGATGTAAGCTGCTGATTACTCTGAAGCTTGGTCGTTCGATTTGACGATTTTTTCGGTTGCCTCTGCCAGGGCCACAAATGCCCTGATCACATCAAAATGCTGCATTATCAATTTTATCTGGTGTTCCACTAGTTCGTTTTTGCTCATTTTTTCCAGTTCAGCCTTTATCTCCTCAGGTTTTAATTCCTGCTGACTAATTTTTTTAAGCTCAGGTAGTATCTGTTCAAACGCACGCAAAGTGGTCATTGGGTCGCCGGTTTGGCCCATTTTCAGCTCCTCTCTTATTCAATCTCGACTCCCGTTAACTTGCCTTTCGAGATTTTCCTTTCATCTTTAGCTCTCATGCATATGACGGCGATGAGACAAATCATTTTAGGATTTACTCGGCCCTAGTAATTTCCTACGCACTGAGAATAATACCCTGAGGAACTCTATTTCACAGAAGAAGTGAAGAGTCTTACCCCGTAGAGGCCGGCTATCCGTAGACAAACCCTTCACGCTATTCTTACTCGTATGATCCCCTGCGTCTCCGCTTATTCAAGCGTCTCAATGCTTTCTGGTTCTTAAGCCTGCTTCTCTCACCCTTACTCAAATGGTAGCGATGTCTTTTGATAGAAGGCCCGACGTTTCTCTGAAAGTCTTTTTTGAGCCGCTTCAGCCGTTGCTCAAAACTACTCAACTCTCGCCGCCTCTCTCTGTAGTAAATGTCTAGTAAAAACCTAAAATATCAGACTCAATGTGAGGTAATCTGGGTAAGTCAAGAAGTGGAAGCATTCCATAAAAGTGCTAGGCAGAGGTGATGTAATGCCAATTCTGTCTGCACTCTTTGGCCTTAAAAGTTAGACAAAATATTTTAGATACACTCTTAAAGGAAATCCTTCCACACAATCTATGACTGCACTGGCCGTATTTCGATGGTGACCATAGCAGCATTTCCTTTGATAATCAACTGGCAATCTATTTCAGAAGTTTCCCTAAAAAATCTTGGCAAAATAGGCCACGAAGAAGTTCTTGACTATCTGTTCAACCACCTAAGTCGAAGAGGATTCTGGTTCTTGTTTACGAAAGACTCTGATTCTGATGAGGGCGTTTTCGAACATCTCTTCCACTTGAAAGCGAAATCTTTCCCATTTTATCTCTTCACTGATTTCGGGTAACCGACCAAAGAGAGTCAAGACGAGCCCAGCAAGGGTCTGATATCCGTCTTCCGGCAAATCCCATTTTAACCATTTGTTTAAATCACGTATTGAAATGCTAGCATCAATCAGAAAAGATCCATCTTGCTGCGGTTGGATCTTTCGAAGAAACCTATCATGTTCATCCTGAATCTCACCGACTATCTCTTCAAGGATATCTTCCAGTGTCACAATCCCCACAACCTCACCGTATTCATCAACCACAAAAGCCAAGTGAGTTCTGGTCCTTTGAAAATCCACCAACTGCTGACGTACCGACTTAACTTCCGGTACATAGCTCGCTTTGAGCATTATTTTTCGGAGCGAAAAATCCCCAGCTGAGCCGGACCACTTGAGCAGATCCCTGATGTGAATAAACCCGATGACCTCACCTTTGTCTTCTTTGTATACAGGATAGCGAGAAAATTCGCTTCTTTTTAACCCAGCCAGAACCTCATGGTAAGGCGTGTTCATTTCGAAGGCAACCATGTCTCGGGTGGGTATCATCACAGACTCCACCGAAATGCTGTCCAGGGCCAACACTGCCTGAAGCATTTCTTCTTCTCTTTTCTTCAAGATCCCTTCCTCAGCGCCCACCTTGATCATTGTCGCGATTTCCTCGATGCCTGCGAGAGCCCCAGGACCAGGTTTCTCGAGACGCGCAGCCACAATGAGCATGTTGCTCATTGCAGAAAGAACCCGGACTATAGGGTAGAGCACCTTAATGAGCCAGTAGATAGGCCGAACTATGAGAATGGCCATCTGCTCTGGATAGTAGGCTGCAATGGTCTTGGGAGTAATTTCCGCGAACACCAAGATGATCAGGGTCATAATCAGGGTGGCCCAGATTACGCCCCCTTCACCCACCAGACTTATTGCCATCCAGGTGGCAAGAGCCGAAGCCGCCACATTGACCAGATTGTTTCCAAGTAGGATCGTACCAATAAATTTCTCAGGCTCCCCCAGGGTCTTCTCCACCAGCCGGGCCCTTCTTCTTCTCCGGCTAAGGTGACGAATGCGCCATCGATCAACAGCCATCAGAGCGGTCTCTGAACCTGAGAAAAAGGCTGAAGAGACAATAAGAAAGATTAGTCCCAGCAGAACAAAAGGCCAGGCTGCCACACTCATAACCTCTCCTTCACTTTATGAATTGACCATGCCCATGGTAATAGTCCCAGGTCTCCAAGATACAGGAGTTTGCTTGCCTCTAAAGGTGCAGTTTGTTATATAGAAATCGAGGGTTGGAGTGCTGCTCACGGTTTTCCTTCACCTCAGAAGCCTCTGCTGTGTAAAGAAAGAATTGGCCTTCTTCCGACCAGCAGGGGCTTTCTTATACGAGGAGGTAGATTGGTTATGACGAAAGATGAAGAAAAAATACTGAAGGTTGCCAAGGAAGTGGTGGTAAAGTTCATTGAGATCGGTCGGGTTTCTCCCACGCAGTTTGAAGGTGTCTTTCAAAGTGTCTTCCGCACCATCAAATCAAGCGTCAGCTTCAATGAGCCAGAGTAGTAGTATTTTGATTTGCCCCTGGAATCAACTGCCGCTGGTCAGGCAACTAGTTATACTCTCAGTATAAGGGGCCATGGCAGTTCTTGCAACCAGCTGTAATTTTAGCTCTAGATTAACGAATTATCCAGGCTAGCGTACGGCCAAAAACATGGCTCACCTCCCCACACCTGTTACTCGACGGGGATCTTTCTGTAATAAAAAAAGCGGCCACAGCTTCAGATGTGCCAAGGCCGCCAAATTTTCGCTCTCAACTTTTTTATGCAGCCTGAAGAGCATTCTCCATATGGCTGAAGATATCCTTAACACTCTTGATTTTTTCTGCTTCCTCATCTGGAATTTCAAGGTTGAACTCTTCTTCCAGTGCCATGATCAACTCAACCACATCGAGGGAGTCCGCGCCCAAGTCATCCACCACGCTGGCCTCAGGGGTCACGTCTGCTCGATCAATTCCCAGTTGATTGGCAATAATCTCTACGATTTTATCTTTCATTACACCCGCATCCATTGGTTATCCTCCACGTATTAAGTCAAAATTTTTAAGTCGTTTACCTAATCAAGATGTTTCATCAATCCGTCTGGAACGGATCCTAGAATTGTAAGAGCCAATATCAACCTCAACCGATCCTGCTCGCCTTCGAATAGTTTCAGCTCAACGATTGACAATCCTTTGCATTGTGCCTGAGCATCCCCCCTTCCCTTTCTGTCTATATACCAGCCGCAGCCTAAGAACTTTTTCGGTCACCTGGACTAGCCAAAGGGAATTTCTTTGGACAGTGCAGATGGCTCAGGTTTTACGAATCCGTAAAAGAGGGCCTCGGTCACAGTGTCCATTTCATCCACCAAGGAGTAATCGGTTTCGCTTGCCAACCACTTTTGCATCACACCATCGATAAAACCCATTACTCCATAGAAAACCGTATGAAAATCCATTTGCTTTAAGTGACCTTTTCGAGCTGCGAGGAAAATCTTTCGCTTCAGCAACGGCACCCTCTTAAGAATATTGCCAATATAGAGGGCTTTAACCTCCGCACCAAAATCGCTCTGCTCCTGAATAAGGACTTTATAAAGATCTCGGTTATGGTCAAAGAAGGAGAAGTATGTTCTCAGATACGTCTCAATAATATCCAGTACATCAGCATGAGGATCAATGGCTCCCTGCACCCTCTCCTCCAGCTCGGCAACCTTCAAGCGGATAAGCTCGGAAAACAACCCTTTTTTGCTATGAAAGTGGCGGTATACCGTTCCCTTCCCTAGGGCAGCACTCTCCGCAATCTCATCTACCGTAGTTCCATGAAAGCCCTTGGCGGAAAAAACCTCCAGGGCTGCTGCCAGAATCTTATCCCGGGTATCTGCTGTCTGCGGTCTAACCGGATCTCTCTGTCCAAATCTTTTAGAGAACTGGCGGGTAAGAAGACGTTCGCTAAATTTAGTCTGATCCACTCCCCAGCTCTTAGCAACCCTAATAATCTCCCGCACCCAAGTGGAGATGGAATCTTCCACCTCACTGTTGGTTGAAATAATTTCAGAAACCCCTTCTTCAAAAATCGAAATCAGGGTCTCCATGTCTTGTCCATTGCCCGTGGTTGCCTCAACCAGGGTGTTTTGCCAAAATAGGTGCCAAGCATCTGGATCCGCTGCCGCACCCCGCGAGAGCAGATCCAAAAGCTCAGCCCGCTTGTTTTTATCAAAATTTCTTCCTACATAACTTGACATGATCGAAACCTGAAAATATTGTGACTGACCAGTCCGTCATTATCTCTAATTAATCGTAAGTGTCAAGTTCTTTTTACAGAAGATCAAGGAAACACACAATAAATCCTAAATCCGAATATCGATCCGCCGTAGGCGGACTAAACAAATCAATCTGGATGTGAGATCTGAGATCTGAGATGTGGGATAATGAATACCGATGGAAGTCTTGAATCTCACATCCCATATCGCACATCCCACATCCGTAGGTGAAGATCTGTTTCGTGCTTAGGATTTAGGATCTTGAATTTAGTGGTGGCTAAGCTCATTCTGTAGGTAGTTATCTTGGGATGGTTTGCTTGATTCTATAGATGGGGGGTGAGCCGCCGTGTAAACGCTGGTAAGCCCTATGGATCACTTCTCTGGTCTCCTTTGTAAGTGTGTATTCGTCCAGAGCGGAGAAAGGTACCTGAGCACAAGAAATAGCATCACTACTGGCCTGCAATTTACCTCCCCTTTTACGACAGAGAAAGTCTAACAGTACATAATGGAACTGGACCTGGCCCTCCCTGTCCAAAAAAATCCTATCCAATGTCGCAACTAACTCCAACACCTCAACTTCGAGTCCAATTTCTTCCCTAACCTCTCGTATAACAGCCTTTTCGAGCGTCTCTCCGAGTTCCACCACCCCTCCGGGTAGCGACCATTCTCCATAGGCTGGCGGTCTACCTCGGCGCACCAGTGCGATCCGGTCATTCTCTATGAGAATCGCAGCCACCCCAATTATTGGCCGTTCTGGGTAATCCCTCGGCATGGCTAGCTACTTTCCATTGCAAGCATTCAGAACTTGTCGTCTCAACCAAAGAGCACGAGAGCAGAGTGGTTGCCAATCACTCGATGTGTGATCTGAGATGTGGGATGTGGGATTGAAAAACCTAGTCCAGACTTTGTCACATCTCATATCGCATATCCCGCATCCGATTCCTAAATCGGTTTCGCGCTCGGGCGGTATAATCGCCCTCCTTGTGTTGACTCGATCTTAGGGTTTACATCGGCGCCCCGGGCTAAAACCTTGGTACAAAGCTTCATAACGGCTTTCAAAAATAACTCGGTTATGACCTGCGGTCTGAAGGCCAAACTGGCAATGAGGTCGATGGAATACCCAACTCCGTTTGTTCCCCAGGTAAAACTTTTCGGGTTTGGCAACAGGTAGCGACCAGATACCCTTCTTCTCTTTCAAGGCCCGACGTTGCAGATTCAGCATTCTTTGCCAGTAGCGTACCCTTGACTGGCCACGCATGAGATGCGCATAGCCCTGGTGAATCAGTTCACCATTGACGAATGTACCATCTTCAAGAAAAACATAAGCCAGCAGCCGACCATAGTGGTCGCGTGACTCCTCTGCCAACTCGAGGGTCAGCCAATGGCCCATTACCAACTTCCGGTTGAATGTTCGGGCCTCATCACCAAAGGGCTCGCCGGGTTCATCATCGTGAACTACTTCAGGAGCATTTATGCCAGCATAGCGCAGCCTTTCACCACCCATGAGAACTACTGTGTCACCATCAACCACCCAGCGCACTTGGGCACATTTTTCAGCCCCATACACTACCGAGGCGGCCAGGATGCAGGCTATTGAAATAAGATGGAGTGTAAGTGTAAGGCGCTTGAACATATTTAATCCAGTTTTCAGGTGTCAGGTTTCGGGTTTCAGATGTGAGGAAAAAAGAATCTGAAACCTTAACACTGAAACCTTATTATTTACCCGCGTCGGTGGCCACAGCGACGATCCACTTCTGCCATCATCTCGTTGAGTCGATCTTGAACCAGCTGTCTGTACCTTTCCAGAGCCTGACCTGAGCTGTCAGCAGGAACATAGATGGGCTCACCAAAGGCTATGCAGACCTTGCTCCAGGGAAGAGGAAGCATAGTCTTGTCCCAACTATCCCTGATGGTTATTACGCGGTTGCCTGACCAGATAAGGGGAATGAGTGGCGCACCGCTGAGTTTGGCTAGGTGGATCATACCTTTCTTCGCAACGTAGGCTGGCCCTCTGGGACCATCGAGGACCGTCGCACATCTCTTTCCTCCCCTCACCATATAGGCTCTCATTTGCTCCAAAGCATCTCGCCCGCCCTTGTGCGAAGAACCGCGGGCAGGAACAACACCAAAGCCAGCGGCGTATTGGGTTAGCATTTCCCCGTCTTTACTCTGGCTTATCATTATCATGGGACGAAGGTCACCAAAAAAATAAAGAAAGTAGATGGACGCCCGATGCCAGGTGCCGGCAACGATAGGCCTGTCTGTAAGGAAGTACTCACGGTAGATCCGTTCATTGACCATTGTCACCCGGCAGGTGCTAAACCATAGACGTACAACTGGAACCAAAATCTTCCGGATAAGACGGCTGACAAAGGTGTCGTGAGCAAAATCTCGAACTCGAAATGTTCTTCTTCCACCCAATGATCGCCACCGTTACCTGATGCCTAACCCAACGAATCTGATAGCCAGTAATCCAAATCCAAAATTCCAAACCTCAAACACCCAATTACGAGGTTTTAGGTTTCAGTGCTCAGGTTTCAGGTTTTTCTTTTTGTTCTTCTTTTGCTGACGCCTGAAACCTGACACCAGAAACCTAAATACTCAAGTCCACAATCTGCAGTCTGCAATCCAAAATCTTCAATCTAATAACTCCAAGACCTTTTGATCCAATATTGCAGAAAGACCGCCTCTCTCTGCTGGAATAAATCCGAGAGCTTCGCGCCAGACATCGTTGCTTTCCATGCACAAATAGATGCACAAATCTGGAGCGACTTTGAGCAACAAATCCTTTAGGCGTGAATACATCTCCACCCGGAGGTCTCGGAAATAACGCAGTTTTCCGTCCAGTCCCGGGACAAACTCTTCATCCAGAATTGTACTGCCGCGATGGTCTTGTTTAATTATAGCTTTAAGTGGCGGCATGAACCGGAGACTACCCAGACTGATCCACGCCACAACACCTGGATCCACCACTGAAAAGAGGCGATCCACAACCTCAGCGTAACCCCCTTTCCACCTAGGGTAAGCAAGAAGGGGATCAAAGTGAAAAGCCAGGCGATAGCCCCAATCCTGGCAACGGCGAGCTGCCGCAAGCCTTTCTTCCAAGGAGGAGGCAGTCCCTTCCTCCCGGTCGATCACCTCAGGTGGATTGAGCGACCAAGCAACAATAGTGCGTCCTCGGTGATCCAGTTTTTCGAGTAGGTCAACTTGTGAGGTCTTGGTTTTCAATTCGAGAACAGCACTGGGTTGCTTAGCGAAAAACGGTACCAAAAGCTCGCTCGCACGAGTCAAGTGATCCAAGAGCAGACTGTCGGTAAACTCCCCGGTTCCGATGCGGTGCACTTTTCTGCGGGAGGTCCTGAGATGATCATCTAACTGTTGAAGCAAGTCGTCGAAATTGGCAAATAGCCTCACGTTGGAATTGGGGAAATAGACCTGGAGTATACAGTAGGAGCAACCAAGAGAACATTGGTTGGCAAAATTTAGTATCTGGTAGCCGCAACAGTTGTAGAAGCGCGTTCCCGGGCAGGCTTTTACAAAACGTCCCCTGAATCTTGCTACTTCCAGAGTTTTACTTGTTTCACTTTTCCTATCTTCACCGAACCGATCTACCCATTGCACCGGGATTTCAGGTAGACTTGCCAGGATCCCTCGAACCATTGGGCTCCCAGCAACCTCCTTTTCAATTACCAACCTCTCGGGATGATACGCCACTCGCACTTTCCATTATGGTTTGGAGTTTGGGCTGATCGGCTAGTAGGACCATATGTCGCAGCCGACTTGCTAACTCCTCGGCTCGCTCAAAGGTGCATTCCAAAATCCACTTGGGCCCCTCAAAGTAAGGCGGAGGTACCAGTCGCACTCCAGAGGGCAGACCGAGTTGCCTTGTCTCCTGGGCAAACCTCTCCCTGCGGGCGGTGAGGCGGGGATTGCATCGGTCCCGCAGGTACTTTCTAATTTTTTGGGCGCGCTGCCGTGCAGGACTCTCGTGGGCTTGACGCAGTGTTGTGACCTCCTTACTGCTCAAAACCTGTTGAGGGGTAAGATTTTCTCTCCGGGAAATGTCCTCAACCGTTTCTACTAATTCCTCCTGGACACTCACGCTGAAAGGAAGCTCCTCAAATAAACGCAAGTAGGCAAGCCGGTCCTCTTTTTCCTGCTTGGCCAAAACAAAACCAATGCGTTCGTTGAGTCTGCCCGTAGCCAGGGAATCTAGTATCATCTCCTCCAGATCATGCAAGCCGAGGTAACGGTCAAAAAGTGTAACACTGGGTTCCAAATCCAGAACGGGCATGAACTCATCAACGAGTTGTGGCTCCTCCAAGTATTTCGCCATCTTAGCAAGAACCAAAGACTTCTCTACTGGATTTAAAGTCCTTTGAGCCACGTTGTCGTAAATTGCCAGCCGAAGGCATGTTTGATGTTCTAGAAAGCTTGGCAGCACCTGACAGGGTGATAAGTCTAAACCGATCTTCTTGCAGGCAGCCAATCGACGGCTTCCGCAGACGATCCTGAAGAGACCATTTTTTTTGCCCTGCAGCAGGGGTGGCGCAATCAAGCCGACGGTTTGAATGGAAAGCAGAAGTTTATGGGGAAGAGGCCCATAAGTAATCAGACAGGAGGTATCATTCCAATCTATTTGGTCAAGTTGGATGGAACGTGATTCCGTCTCAAACATAATCCCTCTCCTAGCCCGGATATTTCATGAATTGCTGTTGCGAGACCGCGAAGATGGGCTTACTACTGGGTAACCACAGGGTGTTGGTTTCGAGGCGTACCTGAATGGTACGCCGCAGGAGCCAACACTCGAGGACGCCCGGAAGGACGGCCAGATCCGTGGTCGTAGTAAGCCATTCATGAAATATCCGGGCTAGCCTTGGGTAAGACGTTCAAGTGCCTCCAAGTAACGGGTCCTGGTGTTCTGCACTACCTCGTCAGGAAGCGGAGGGGCTGGCGGCTTGTGATTCCAACCGCTTCGGTCAAGGTAATCCCGCAAGTACTGCTTGTCATAACTCTCCTGACTCCGACCCGGCTCATACTTGTCTGCTGGCCAGAATCTCGAGGAATCTGGGGTAAGTACTTCATCTATTAAAGTAAGTCTATTCCCTATTGTGCCGAATTCAAACTTTGTATCGGCTATGATTATGCCACTCTCGCGAGCAATAGCTGCCCCTTTCTGGTACAAAGCTATGCTGAGATCCCGAAGTTTTTCTGCCAAGTTCGTCCCCACCTTTTCACTCAAGGTGGCAAAATCTATGTTCTCATCGTGGAGACCCCGCTCAGCCTTTGTTGAGGGGGTAAAGATGGGCGATTCCAGGCGAGAGGACTCCAAAAGTCCCACGGGAAGATTAATTCCGCATACAGATCCCTCTCTCTCATAATCCTTCCAACCGGATCCGCTGAGATAACCACGCACAATACATTCCACCGGCAGAGGTTTAGCTTTGGTCACCAGCATACTGCGACCCCTCAATTCCGCCGCATACGGGAGGCATTGTTCGGGATACTCATCAACCTTCACAGTTACCAGGTGGTTATCCACCACGTCGGCCAGAGCCTCAAACCAGAAGGTGGAGATTTTGGTCAAAATCCTGCCTTTGTCAGGAATTGGCGTGGGCATTACCACGTCATAGGCAGAGATTCTGTCAGTGGCAACTATGAGCAACTGTTCCCCCAAGTCATAAATGTCGCGTACCTTTCCCCTTCCGCGCAGGGTAAGGTCAGGAAAATTGGTCTGAAACATCAGCACAGACGTCATATTATCCTTCCTCCACCTAATCACCTTTGAAATTAGACCACAAAGTACACAAAGAGCACAAAGAATGAAAAAAACAGGAGATTAGACCGCCACTGAATCCTTTGTGTCCTTTGTGATCTTTGCGGTTGTAACTTTGCGGCCCTACCGGATACTAGAACGGACAAAGGGGCGGCCCAACGCGCTTTGAGGACCGCCCCCCTAATGATGAGAGTCGATTTTATCCGATTACTGCCAGAGTGTTGCCTTTCTGAACTGAATCACCACTTTTGAACGGTATCGACAGGACAGTCCCGGAGATAGGGGCAGTAATGGAATTCTCCATCTTCATAGCCTCTAGAATGAGGATGACATCCCCCTCATTTACCGAGTCCCCCTCATTGACTTCATAGCGGATTACCATTCCCGGCATGGGCGCCTCAATAGGAGTGCCCTCTGCAGCAGGCTTAGCAACGGGCTTGGCCGGTTCGGGTGCTGCCGCGGGTGCTGGTGCTCGAGGAGCAGGAGCAGTCACTGGCGCAGTAGTCGGCGCCGCTGGTTGCGGCATCATAGGGGCAACCGCGGTCACGACTGGTGCTCCTCCCACTTCATCTACCTCCACTTCAAAGTAGTCGCCGTCCACAAATACATTGAAGGTTCGAACCCCCGGGCCCTTTTCCGGTGCTGCCTTTTCCACCTTCTCAATTAATTTACCAGCTTTGGCCAGAGCTACCAAATGCTCCAATTCCTTGACTTCTTCCAAAGTCTTAGGTTTGACTTCGGCCGGGATTTCTTCCAGGCCATATTTCCATTTCAAAAATCGAACCCCCGTGGTGGGATAAAGGGCAACAATGAGCAGATCGTCTATATCTTTGGCCAGGTCGCCTGCCACAGCCTTGGCTTTATCCAGTTCGGGTTCCAGGACATCAGCCGGTCTGACCTTGATGGGTTTTTCCCCGCGCTCGTAGCCCTTCAAGGCCTTCTTACGAACCTCTGGATCAATGGGCACAGGTGTCTCGCCGTAGAGGCCGTAACAGAGATCCTTGACCTGTGCGGTGATCATTTTGTAGCGTTCGTCTTTGCTATCAAAGAGAACATTGTTAACCGTCTGAATTCCAACAATCTGACTTGTGGGAGTTACTAAGGGTACCTGCCCCAACTCTTTCCGGACTCGGGGAAGTTCCTTGAAAACCTCGTCAATGCGATCCAAGGCATCCATTTCCCTGAGCTGGTTTACCAGATTGGAGAGCATGCCCCCTGGAGTCTGATGGAGAAGCACGTTGATATCTATGACCGAAAGCTTGGTGTCATCCAAGAGATGCCTATATTTGGGAGTCACTTTTTCTATATGCTGAGAGAGAGCTGCCAGCTGTACGATGTCAAAGCCGGTATCCCTGTTTGTTCCCTTGAGCGTCATTACCAGGGGTTCAGTAGCCGGGTGTGAGGTCCGGTACGCCCAAGGTGACAGTACAGTGTCAACAATGTCCACTCCTGCCTCTATAGCCTTTAACAGGGCCATGTCTGACTGGCCGGATGTGAAGTGGCTGTGGAGGTGAATGGGCACTTTCACCTGTTCCTTAAGGGCCTTTACCAACATATAGGCATCATAGGGAGAGATAAGACCTGCCATATCCTTAATACATACAGTGTCTGCCCCCATATCCTCCAGCTGTTTGGCCTTCTTAACGTAGTATTCGGTATTATAGACCGGCCCTCCCATGCGGGGCTCTGTGAGAGAATAGCAGATGGCTCCCTGAAAATGTTTGCCCATTTTTTTAATTACCGGCACAACCGTAGAAAAATTTCGCAGATCATTCACCGCATCAAAAACCCGAAAAACATCGATACCGTTTTCAGCTGCTCGCTCCACGAATATCTTGGCCACATCGTCGGCGTAGTTGCGATAGCCCACCAGATTCTGCCCGCGAAGCAACATCTGCAGCGGAGTTTTCTTGAGGTACTTTTTCAATGTTCGCGGTCTTTCCCATGGATCTTCCCCGAGGAATCGGTGCATGGTGTCGAAAGTTGCACCACCCCACACGCCCAAGGCCCAGAAACCCACCTTATCCATCTCTTCCGCTATGGGTATCATGTCTTCGGTGCGCCCGCGGGTAGCGAAGATTGATTGGTGCGCATCACGAAAGGTCAAATCTTGAATCTTGACCGGATTGGTCACTTTTACTTTCTCTTCTAACAATCCGGCCGTAAGTTTACCGTGTTTGTCTGCCATAATTCTCTCCTCTTAGTCTCTCCTGCCAATTTTTAAAACTCTGAGCCGAAGCAAGGTCGTTCCGTGGTATGTTTTCAATACCTATCAAAAGGAACAGAAAAAATACAACCAGCAGAATGATTGATAACGCCGATCCTCTAAAGCCCTATAAAACTAGCGCATTATACGCATTTGAAGCAGCCGGCGCATCTCCATCCCAGCCTGCCTCCCCGAGGCGGACCATAGGCTTACTGCGCCCACAGCCGGTGCAGATACCGGCCTGCTTACCGCTGCCATTGCCAGTTGTTGTTCTTCTTGGCTCCTCAGGTATCGATAGACTGCGGTAACCGCCGCAATCATGCGTTTCTTTTTCCATGCGTCCATTGTCATCAAATAGATCCTTGCTTTCCTGAACTTCTTCCACCCAATCCAAATGGCTTAATTGTCACCACAGAGTACACAAAGAGCACAAAGGAAATAAGGATACTGAATTCGTCTTTCTTTGTGTTCTTCGCGGTCTTTGTGGTTTACTTATATCTTTGTAATTTCAACCAAAATTAATTTAGGCCACTCACTGCCAAGGTTTGGCCTTACGCGATCAAAGGCCAAGTTTGTCGCTAATCCCCTGCATGGCTTTGAGGCTGAGTTCAGCAAAATCAGCCAGGTCCACTCCGATTTCCTCACAGAGCCGGATCTGCTCTCGATTAACCCGTCTGGCAAAATCTTTTTGTTTCAGCCGCTTCAAGATGGATTTGGGTTTAACACTTTCCAAACGCTTATCAGGGTAAACGAGTGCCGTGGCTATAACCATGCCGGTAATGGATTCGGCGCAAGTGAGGGCGAAATCGAGCCTGGACTGTCTCTCCAGACCCAAGACCTCAGCATTGTGCGCTTTGATAGCGCTGATCACCTCAGCGGGCAAGTCGCTGTCGGCCAGAATGGCAGCCGTCTTTAGGCCATGTGCGGAGGGATTTTCAGCCGTCTCCTCATAGTCCAAGTCGTGCAGAAGACCTGCAATGCCCCATAACTCCACGGGTTCATCTAACCGCTCTGCCAAAGCCCGCATTACTGCTTCAGTGGCAAGGCAGTGTTTTTTCAAATTGTCAGCCCTTAGGTGGCTTTCGAGCAAATCGAGAGCTTGGTGACGATCCATCTTCTAACTCGCAGTTTCTTGATGAATAAAAGGAAGTATTAACCACAGAGTTCACAGAGGCCACAGAGTAATTAAAAAATTCTAACCCGGCTTGACTCAATCTTATATATCTTCCTTTGTGTTCTCTGTGTGCTCTGTGGTTCAAATGGTGCCGTCTCAAGGAATAGTCTATGCTGCCTTGGTGGCCCGACGGGTCTTCTTTTTCAGCCGATTAATCTTCTTCCTGAGTATTTGCACCTTACCTTTTTCTCCCGCCTCCCTCATTGCTTCTTTCTGGCTCCGGAGCTCCCTTATCTTCTTCTTAATGCTGCGAACGTCCACGCTCTTGTCGCGCTTTTTTTCACCTTCCACTCCTTGCGCCTCCTTGATGGCGGCAACGAGCTCACTTTTATTCATGGCATGAACGCCGACGATACCCTCCATACCGAGGGCCATCTCTCGCAGTTCCTTGGCAGTCATTTTATCTAGGGGTTTTTCCTTCTTTTCCTTTTTCTCTTTTGTAGCCATTTACTTCCACTCCTCCGTTAGTCGAGCAAGGACAATCGGGTGTTTTGGGCACATCACCTTACTTGTCAGATTCGTCTTTTTTGCTCTTCTCGAGCACTTCCTTGAACTGAAGAAATGGTTTGAACAAGTCTATTGGAATGGGGAAAAGGGTGGTTGAATTGTTTTCCGCCGAAACCTCCCTCAGTGTCTGAAGGTATCGCAACTGCAGGGCCATGGGATGCTCAGCGATTATGCTCGCTGCTTCGGCTAAGCGGGCTGCCGCCTGGTGTTCACCTTCAGCATTTATAACCTTGGCACGTCTTTCCCTTTCAGCCTCGGCCTGCCTCGCCATAGCACGCTGCATGTCTTGGGGCAAATCGATGTGTTTGACTTCAACTGTGGTAACTTTAACGCCCCAGGGATCTGTGTGCTTGTCCAAAATCTCTTGCAGTTGGGTGTTTATCTTCTCTCTGTCAGACAGGAGTTCATCGAGCTCCGCCCCACCACAGACGCTTCGTAAGGTGGTCTGGGCCAACTGAGAAGTAGCGTAGAGATAGTTTTCCACCTCCACTACCGCCTTAATTGAATCCATAACCCGGAAATAGATAACTGCATTTACCTTGACAGACACGTTGTCTCGAGTAATTACGTCCTGCGGCGGCACATCCATGGCCACCAGCCGCAGACTGATTTTCACCAGCCTGTCCACTACCGGTATTATGATAATGAGCCCCGGGCCTTTGGCTCTACTCATTACACGGCCTAAACGGAATACAACTCCCCTTTCGTACTCATTTAAGATCCTAATTGCACTGGCCAAAAAAAGGACCGCGAGTACTAGCAAAAATATAATTGAATAAGACATGGAGTCCTCCTGCCAAGGCAGCGAAAAATGCTGTAAATTCCCGCTGTCAGCGATCAAATCATTGTTTTGTATCACCTATCTTTCTTACTTTCAACAACAAATTTTCAACCCCAATTATCTCCACCCTGGTACCAACGGGCACTATGTCCTCGCAGGTAGCGTTCCACAGTTCGCCGTGGACGAACACCTTGCCCTCTGGGGCCAAAGGCTCTTTGGCAACCGCTACTTCGCCGATCAACCCTTGATATCCGGTGCGAGGCTTGGCCATGTGGGCCCGGACAGCCAGGAAAGCCACAGCCATGAAGAACCCTGAGATGACTAGTACTGCGGGAATCAATACGCTCCAAGAAACCCGCAAACCGGTATTCCCGGTATTAAAGAGCATAATGGATCCCAGGGTTAGACAAATAACACCCCCTATGCTGAGTAAACCGTAGCTGGTTACTTTGATCTCCAGCAGAAATAGAATGGCGCCCAATAGGATCAACAACAACCCAGCATAGTTTACTGATAGGGTCTGGAATGCGTAAAAGGCAAGAATAAGGGAAATTCCACCAATGACACCAGGGAAGATAGCGCCCGGATGGGAGAGCTCGAAATAAAGGCCTGCTAAACCAATGAGCATCAGTATGTAGGCGATATTTGGGTTGCTTATGGTTTTGAGAATCTTATCTCGCAGATTCTCCTGGACTCGTTCGATGGAGACCCCTTTGAGGGCCAGCTTCTTTTCTCCTTCTTTGGTCTGCACCGGCCAGCCTTCTAGTTTGAGCAATAGATCGTCCATGTCTTTGGCCATCAGATCAATGACATTCAGCTTGAGTGCCTCTTTAGCAGTTATCGACACGCTTTTTCTGACCGCCTCTTCGGCCCAGTCAGCATTGCGACCTCTTCTGTTGGCAATGGACTTGATGAACGCCACCAGATCATTGACCATCTTGGTGTTCATGGTCTCGTCCATCTCCTTGCCCCCAGCCACAACCGGATGAGCGGCGCCAATGTTGGTCCCTGGCGCCATGGCAGCAACATCGGCAGCCATCACCACAAACACACCTGCAGATGCAGCCTGGGCGCCGCTGGGCGACACGTAAACCACCACCGGAATCGGGGCGTTCATGATGGTCTTCACCATGGTTCTCATGGAGGAAACCAAACCACCAGGGGTGTCCAATTCAAGCACAATGAGCACTGCCCCATCTTCCACTGCTTGTTGTGTCCCTCTCGCCAGAAAAGCCGCAGTACCCGGGTTTATACTCTCCTCGATACGAATTACCGTTACGCGGTTGCCAGTCGCCGCGGAGAGTGAAATGTTACAGGTCATCAGAACCATAAGAAACGAACCAACCAGAAAATAGAAACCCATTCTCAGTCTGGCAGTTAATTTCGCTACAAACCGCATTGTCATTTCCTTTCTCTATCTCCTAGACCAGAATCGGCCTTTCTGCCATTATCACTAGAGGTACTGCAAAAGCTCCCAGGCCAGCATCCTTAGCTATCCCCCTTGTGTAATAGAGACAGGAGCAATTGGACATCCTTCCAAGCCTGGCGCTTCTGTAGAGGATTGCGGAGAAGATATGCAGGATGGTAAGTGGGCACCACCGGAATACCTTCAAACTGATGTACCTGGTTTCTCAATCTTGATATTGGTTGCTGGGAGGAAAGCAGAAATTGGGCGGCAAAACTTCCCAGGGCCAAAATGGCCTGGGGGCGAATGGCCTGAAGCTGGCGGCGAAGGAAGGGACCGCAGGCTTCGATTTCATCTGGCAATGGGTCTCGGTTCTTCGGTGGTCTGCACTTGATCACGTTGCAAATGTACACCTCTTGGCGTCGCCACCCCATTGATGCGATTATGAGATCGAGTAATTTACCGGCTGGACCTACAAAGGGCCGACCCATTCGATCCTCTTCCCGACCTGGTCCTTCTCCAACGAGCACCACTCTCGCTGAGGGGTTACCTTCCCCAAAAACAATATGGGTCCGATGAGAGTGAAGTCTGCAGCGGATACATTCTCCCAGATCGACCCTTATCTCATCCATGCTCTCCGGCTGAGCCTTAATGGTAGTTGCCCACTTTGATGGCAACCATTCGAGACCCATTATGGCCTGGTAGCTGAGATGCTGGCGAAGGGAGGTTGCCAACCGTGCAAGCTCTCGGCGAGTAGATCGCATCACCTCAATGTTATCACGGGTTTTTTCATCCTGGCCGGCAAGGCTCATACTATACCTTATCCCAGATAGGCCCTAAAGTCGCTTTTCTACACCGGTAAATAGAGCTACGTTTGTACGTTTTTCCTCGACAGAGAGATGCACCCTCGGGGTTAATACTTTCGGACTCCCATTATAACAGGTTTTAAAAATCCCTAAGAATCGACATGTTTTTGCTTTTGCCACAGACGTTCCACGCGATCCCATATTTCCATGGCGATTGCTTCTTTGCTCTTCTGAGATAGGTTTTCCACCTCATCTCCCGGCCACACGATGGTCACTTCATTGGTATCACTTTCAAAGCCTGTATTAGCTGCAGTAAGATCATTTGCCACAATAAAATCCAGGTTCTTCTGGCGGAGTTTTACCTTTGCATTTTCAAGCAAATTTTCCGTCTCGGCGGCAAATCCTACGAGAATTTGCCTCTGCTTCAATTCACCGAGACGCAGGAGAATATCCTCAGTCTTTTCCAACTGCAGAGATTCGCTGACCTTTATCTTTTTTATCTTTTCTGGAGCCTTTTTCTTTGGCCGATAGTCGGAAACTGCCGCCGCCATTACCACCGCATCCGTCTGGGCAAATTGGTCCACTACAGCCTCATACATCTCCTGAGCACTCGTAACCCGAATCAGTGAAACTCTATGAGGTGGTGCTAGAGAACATGGTCCGCTGACCAGAGTGACCTCAGCTCCCCTCCATTTCGCTGCCCGGGCCAGAGCATAGCCCATCTTTCCAGATGAGGGGTTGGTCAAATGTCTTACTGGATCCAATGATTCCTTAGTGGGACCGGCTGTCACCAATACTCTCTTCCCTTGTAGGGATTGCGGTGTCAACGCTTGTTGGATACATTCTAAAATGTCGTCCACAGGCGCCAACCTGCCTAAACCTCGAACTCCGCATGCCAGGTCACCGGCTTCGGGACCCACTTGATGGAATCCCCAACCCCTGAGTCTGGCGAGGTTCTCCTGAACTACTTGACTTTCGTACATATTCACATTCATGGCTGGACAAATAATCTTGGGAGCGGTGCAAACCAATAGGGCGGTGGTCAAGTAGTCGTCGGCAATTCCGTGCGCCAGTTTTCCAATTATGTTGGCTGTAGCGGGCGCAATGACAGCCACTTCAGCGTCCGTAGCGACCTGTATGTGACCAATTCGTGATTCCGCCTCTAAATCGAAAAGATGAGTGCATACGGGCTGTCCAGAGAGTACCTGGAATGACAGGGGTTGCACGAACTCCATAGCGCTCTGGGTCATGATCACCCGCACTCTTGCCTCTGCCAGAGCCAAAAGTCGGGTTAATTCCAGGGCCTTATAGGCTGCGATGCCTCCGGTTACTCCCAAGAGAATCTTGCGGTCCTTTAGTATAGTCATAGCTTCCTCTTTGCCTTTTAACTTCACCACAGAGGGCACAAAGAGCACGAAGGCATTCTCAAACATAAAATAACTACTTTGTGTACTTTGTGATCTTCGTGGTTAAGCTTGCTTCTGACCTCAAGGCATAGCCCCCGCAATCTGGGGTGCTACCCAGATTTCAACTGCGGTTTTCAGGGGATACTCGGCAATGCTAACTAAGCAGCTGCGTTGATCCTTTTCGAAGTTCAGGATTACCCGGCGATAGCGAAAACTCGATTTTAGAACCCATCCGTCCTTGGGCATATGAGTGGTAAAAAAATTAACCAGTGACTCACCCTGCACATAGCCCTCAAAGACCAAAACACCGGCAGAAAAGGAAGGCGTACTGTAGACAAAAGAATCCTTCTTGTTGAGGGAAAGCTCTGCGGGAATTAAGATGTCTGCAAAGTCATAATAAACAGGAGCAGGGCCTTTAATCTCACTTTTCTTCTCTTGAGTCTCCCCAGAAGTATCTTCAGATTTTTGAAAAGCCGCACACCCGGAGCCAACCAGGAGAAGAAGGGAAACCAAACAGACTAGCCAAACTCTCCTCCTTACAACACCACTATCAATTGTCATATCTTTCCCCTCCTTGCCGTTAGCCCTTTGCTTAATCATAGTTCCTTGAATACGAGGGCTGAAAGAGACTTACGGTCGGATTTCTGCTGCCCATGTTTAGGGTGTCCAATAGCGAGAACGGCCATCAGTTCATAGGTTCCGGGCGTCTCTAGGATCTCCCCCACTCTCTCTTTGTTCTTCAAGATTTCGCCAAGCCAGACACCTCCCAGACCCAAAGCATGAGTAGCAAGCCACATATTCTGTAAGCAGGCACCTATCCCCTGACAGTCCTTGGTACGGTCATAGCTATCACGATTATCGATAAATACTGCAATAATCACAGGAGCGTTTCGAATGATCTCCCGGTAGCGGGTTTGCTTGGCAATCTCATCTTTGACTTTTGCATCTCGAACAACGGCGAAACGCCACGGCTGGTTGTTGAGTCCAGAGGGAGCCCAACGACCAGCCTCTAGGATGGTTTGGACATCGTCCTTGCCCACCGCCTCATCCGTATACTGCCTTACGCTTCTCCGAGAAAATATAGCTTCCAACACAGCTTGACCAGATTTACTCATGTGCTCTCCCGTGTTCTCACCCCTGACCTTAGGCCAGTAGGAATTGAACCACAGAGGAAAGAGATCACGGAAGCAATTCCAAATATTTAAGTACTTGAGATTGCAATTTTACTTAACTGTTTTGTGGTCTCTGTGTGCTCTGTGGTTTAATTGCTTGATATTTTTCAGATTATAGCGATATCCAGCAAACCCGTCAATGATTAAGGCAGAACGCACAGTGCAGGGCGTCTTTTTATCTCTTCCGCGGAAGGGTGAATAGTAATTGGGTTAAGAATCAGGAGTTAGAATC
This sequence comes from Deltaproteobacteria bacterium, assembly GCA_022340905.1. GTDB lineage: Bacteria > Desulfobacterota > Syntrophobacteria > BM002 > BM002 > BM002. The sequence goes on from JAJDNB010000037.1 coordinate 54,198, forward strand.
GAAAAATCAGCAATAAAGAAAATGAGCGACTCTTCAGTTTAACCGACTCGCTACCGAGTTTTGAATCCAACCCCCCAGTCGAACGCTATGCGCTCTGCGCTTGGCGTTTGAATCGCAGTGCATTGATCACCCCGTGGCAACGGCAGGCCGTGGCCACTAAGATGCTCTTCTCGGAGCATCTCACCGCCTCGAGAAGCAGCCACAACGTCGATAACTTATAGCCACCGACTCCTGGCGCTAGTTGACGGCTGCGCACCACCAGGGTCTGATAGCCTGGAACCTCTATTTGCTGGATAAGGTCATACAAATTAGCTTCACGAGGCTTTCGAGTGACGCTACACATTTCTTTTGGCTCTTGACAGTCATCGGGACAGAGAAAGGATGCAAAACTCCCGTAGAGAACCCCTCCTTTGCCTCTCGTGGGGTTGGGAATTTCCTGGTCGAGAACTGTGGGGACGACAAGTGGTATAACCGTCCCTTCCTTGGCCAACTGTTGACAGAGATAGAGGAAAGCAACATGTTCGGGAATTGCTGGGATAATCCATTCATCTCCCTTACCATCTTGCGATAAAAGAAAGTCAACAGCATCTTGTTTCAGGGGCTTCATAGGCTCATCCCTTAGGTGAGCCAATGCATCATCACGGTAGTCCACCACGAGCACCTTACATCCCTTTTTTTGCTGCAAAATGCGCTTCGCCGCTAGAGAGCCAAAATGTCCTGCTCCAAGAATCCAGAAAGATTCCATATATCCTACCCCTTTATTGATCTTCATTATTCTAACAACACGAGATAGCAAACAGCAAACTGTTACATCCCAACACTAGCCGAGGCGGGCGGAAGTTGACACCCCCTCTTTTTGATCTTATAGTGCAGCGGAATCGCAGGAAAGCTACATGCAAGTATGAAATACCAAGCGTGAAACAGATTTCAATCAACAGATAAGGTGACGTGCATATCTCCTGTGAGACCTAAATCGAACTTGGCATCTAGTATTGCATATCTCAGATCACACACCTCACATCCAGAAAATAAACATGTTTGTAGATACCCATTGCCATCTTGACTCCGACGATTTTGACAATGATCGAAAAGATGTCATTGCCAGGGCAAAAGGGGCTGGAGTGCAGCAAATTGTCGCCATCGGAATCGACGTGCCCTCTTCTAAACAGGCCATCGCTTTGGCTGAAGAGAACGGTGAGATTTTTGCCACCGTAGGCATCCATCCCCATAATGCCAAGGTCCTCACTTTCGAAGACATCCAGGAGTTGCTAAGCTTGGGAGGCAAACCACAGGTTGTGGCATACGGAGAAATTGGTCTTGATTTCTTCCGCAACCATCAGCCCCAATCTGTACAAGTTGCTTGCATGGAGGAACAACTCAATTTGGCCCATCAGTTAGGATTGCCCGTAGTCATTCATAATCGCCAAGCTCATAAAGAGATTCTCCAAATCTTGCGCAAAAATGAGGTCTGGAGAATAGGCGGCGCCATGCACTGCTTTTCAGGCGACTGGTCCTTTGCGAAAAAATGTTTAGATCTAGGTTTGTATCTCTCCATCGCAGGACCCGTCACCTTCAACAAATCACAAATCCTGCAGGAGTTGGCCCAGAATTGTCCCCTTGAGCGATTACTTATTGAGACAGACTCCCCCTTTCTAGCTCCCGTACCCAAACGTGGCAAAAGGAACGAACCCGCTTTTTTAGTTTATACGGCAGAAAAAATTGCATCCTTGCGAAAGCTCTCTGTGGCTGATATAGCACGGCAGACCAGCTCAAATGCTCGCCGGCTTTTTAAGCTACCAACTCCAGATGAATCATCAGCGGCAATTAGGGTTAACCACAAAGAGCACAAAGGAAATTTGAGATTTTAGATTTAAGATTGTAGATTGAGGCAGGTAGGAACTAGAAGATTCCCCAATCTGCAATCTACGATCAACAATCGAAAATTATATCTCTTTGTGATCTTTGTGTTCTTTGTGGTAGAAATCCTTAATTAATAGCATCGCCACCGTAAAGACAAGCATGATCGAAGATACAAGAAATGCGGACTTTGTTTTGGCTTCGGCTTCACCGCGGCGTCGACAACTCTTGACTCAAATTGGCCTTTCCTTCCAAGTCGTTCCCAGCAAAATCGCGGAAATCAACCATGGTGGTATGAAGCCACATGTGCACGCCACCCACTTTGCCGAGGCCAAGTCCAAAGAGGTGGCCAATCGCCACCCGGACAAATGGGTTCTTGGGGCAGACACCATTGTTGTAAGTGATGAGGAGATCCTAGGAAAACCTGCCGACTTCACCGAAGCCTCATCAATGCTTTCTCGACTGGCTGGGAGAAGCCATCGCGTTATCACTGCTATTTGCCTCGTACACTCTGGAATGCAAGTGGTGGAGAGTGAATGGGTTGAGACCAAGGTCTTCATGAGAAGCCTCAGTGTGGAGGATATCGAGGGTTATATTAGAACAGGTGAACCAATGGACAAAGCGGGTGGTTACGGCATCCAAGGCATTGGCGGCTGTCTGATCCAGCGGATCGAGGGCTCTTACTCCAATGTGGTCGGACTGCCTTTGTGCGAGACATTGGAGCTGTTACGTCGTCATGGGGTCGTTGATCCCTTTAGCGAGTACTGAGGGATCAATCGCGGCTAAAAGCCGCTCCCACAAAATTTGGATAAACAAATGTCAATTGCAGAAAATCTTTCGCGGATCGAAGAAAGAATGGCGGAGGCGGCCATACGCTCGGGCCGTGCACCTGGCTCGGTCAAACTTGTAGGAGTAACCAAGACTGTAGATCTGGACCGGATTAAAGACGCAGTCTCTGCAGGCTTACAAATACTGGGCGAAAACTACGTCCAAGAAGCCCGGGACAAGATCAGGGAACTCAAAGACCGAGTGAGTTGGCATTTTGTAGGCCGATTGCAGACAAACAAAGCAAAATATGCAGTAAAACTCTTCGACGTAATTCAGACGGTTGATTCACTTAAGCTGGCACAAGAACTAAATCGCCGTGCCCAGCCATTGGGCCGGACGATTCCCATCATTATACAGGTAAACTTGGCCAGCGAGGTAAGTAAAGGAGGAGTTGAGCCGTCAGAATGTCTTTCCCTAATCAGACACGTCTCCGTGCTGGAAAACCTTCAGATCCGAGGGCTTATGACTATGCCCCCATTCTTCCACCAACCTGAGCGGGCTAGACCCTATTTTGCCCAGCTGAGAGAAATGAGTCAAAAAATAGCCGAGGCGCAGGTGGCAGGTGTTGAGATGAATGAATTGTCCATGGGTATGTCTGGAGATTTCGAAGCAGCTATTGAGGAAGGGGCAACCCTGATTAGGGTAGGAACTGCTATTTTTGGGGAGCGACCGTAAGCCTCTGGCGCATGGTCTCATATAAAGCCATTGCCCCTGCTGCCGCCGCATTTAGTGAATCCAGTCTCCCGTGCTGGGGAATTGATGCGTGCAAATCACAGGTCTGCCTTATGAGCGGTCGAATACCCTTAGCCTCACCCCCTATTACCAAAGCAGTGGGCTGGCAAAGATCCAGTTGGTAGATGGGGCGACCCCCTTCCAAGATCAAACCCACCACCCATATCCCCTTCTCCTTCAATAGGGCTAATGTTCGCCTTAGGTTAGTTACCCGGGCAACCTGACAATGCTCAAGTGCGCCTGCAGAGGCTTTGGCCACCGCTGCTGTTAGCGGTGCCGCCCGATCTTTGGGCACTACCACCCCATGAACTCCACAAATATAAGCCGTACGAATCAAACTGCCCAGGTTTTGAGGGTCTTCAATTCCGTCCAATACTACAATCAAGGCTGGGCCTCTAGCCAGAGAAACCTCAACAATGGTCTCAATCTCCACATATCCATAGGGGGAGAGAAAAGCTATGATTCCCTGGTGTCTGACCGTCCCTGCCTTGGCTTCCAAACGTTGGCGATCGAAGGTTCGAACCTTAATCCCAAGCCCCCGCGCTTGGGTAAGGATCTTGTTGACCTTGGTGCTGGATCCGCTTCGACTAATCCAGATTTCTCTTACCGTATGGCCCCGGGTGACCAGAGCTTCCTGGATAGGGTGAATACCGTAAAGGATCTCGTCTGCCATAGAATAACTATGTTTGTTGTTAACAAATGTTTTGGCAGCAGATTTCGGGTTTCAGAACTGCACAACCTTGGCGATCTGTTGTTTATTCTAGGTGTAAAAGATCTTTGACCTGCGGCAACACAACCTCTCTTTGGTAGTGCGCAGCCAAAATGATAGTCTTTAAAGCCTCCACCGCCTCATCGAGATCATCATTGACGACCAGATAGTCATACCAGGAAGCTTCCAGCAGCTCTCCCATAGCGTTTTCAAGCCTGGTCTCTAGATCATCCCCTTCTTCGGTACCCCTCTTGAGAAGTCTTTCTTTTAAAGTCTCACGGTCAGGCGGCAAAACAAAAATGAAACACGCATGGGGAAAGCGCATCTTGACTTGACGAGCACCCTGAACATCTATTTCCAGAAGTACATCCTCGGCTCGGCGCCGTTGTAGTTCTAGCTGGTCTGCGGAGGTGCCATAATAGTTTCCGTGGACAAAGGCCCATTCCACGAAAGAGCCCCCCTGCCTCATGGTAAGAAACGTTTCCTCTGATACAAAATGATAGTCTCTGCCCTCACGCTCTCCATGGCGCGGCGGTCTTGTGGTGTGGGAGATGGAATATGCGAGCCGGGGGAGCTTCTTCCTTACATTCTCGCGCAAGCTCGATTTTCCCACCCCCGATGGTCCAGATAGTACGAAGAGTTGTCCACTGGACTGCATCACTTTGATTTGCTATCACCGTCCTTGCCGATTGAATCAGCCATGAACCGTTGGGCAATTGTCTCAGCCTGCACCCCAGACAATATGACATGGTTGCTGTCGGTAATAATGATCGCCCGAGTGCGGCGGCCCATGGTGGCATCAATGAGTTTTTTGGACATCTTGGCATCTTCTTTCAGACGCTTCATTGGTGCAGATCCTGGGGAAACGATTGCAACCACTCGATCCGCCACCACCGTATTGCCAAAGCCGATGTTTAAAAGTTTTCCCTCCATCTCAACCCCACCTTCTGAAAAATGGCTCACTGAACCGGTTGCCTCAGTAAATTAACCCAACTCGACCTAGCCCGGATATTTCATGAATCACCTGCTGCGACCAAGGATATGGCCGTCCTTCCTGGCGTCCTCGGGTGTTGGCCCCTGCGACGTACCGTTCAGGTACGCCTCGGAGCCAACCCCCTGTGGTTGCCAGGTGGCACGCCCATCTTTATGGTCTCGCGACTGCAATTCATGAAACATCCGGGCTAGACCTCATTCGACATTCTGTAGCTGCTCTCGAAATCTCTCAAGCTCTGTTTTGATCTGGATCACTATTTGTCCAATCTCCACGTCGTTGGCCTTGGAACCAATAGTGTTAATCTCTCGGTGCATTTCCTGTAAGACAAACTCCAACTGGCGTCCGCGAGGCCCGCTAGCATCGAGTAAGTTCCCGAATTGCTGTAAATGGCTTTTGAAACGTATCAACTCTTCGGTGACATCACTCTTCTCCGCCAGAATGGCTACCTCTTGAGCCAAGCGGGACTCATCCAGTTCCCCTTGACCAAGGAGTTCCTCAATCCGCTTTTGTAAGCGCTCACGAATATCTAAAACCACAAGAGGCGTTCGCCTTTCAATCTCACTGCCAAGGGTTTCCAGTTGATCCAGCCGTGCATTGAAATCTGCCTCGAGTGCCGAACCCTCTTCCCTCCTCATGTGGATACACTGTTCCACTCCCTGATCAAGAGCCGTCTCCATGACTTTCCATGCTTGTCCGCGACTTTCCTCATCCTCTTTGAAAACGAATATGTCCCGAAAGTGCAAAAGTGTATCCAAGCGCAGACCGGCCTCAATCCCTAGCTTATCTATTAGATCGAGGAGCAACCGTTTGTAGGTCTCAGCCAACTCCGTATCAACCGTGAGATGCTGCACTTTATCCAAGGTCTCGTCGGCGACAACGTTTACTTCAATGCGTCCCCTAGAAAACTGACTGCTAAGCTTCCGCTTTATCTCTTCCTCGAAGTCTGTGTACCTGCGGGGCAACTTTATACGAATGTCGCAAAAACGGTGATTAAGGGTGCGTAATTCTACGGTAAACCGATAACCGTCAGCCACGGCCTCCCCCCGTCCAAAGGCAGTCATACTATGCAGCACCATTCCACCTCTCTCCTGTCAGCGAAAGCTTGGCCTTGGGACCACAAAGGGCACGAAGTTCACAAAGGGTTTTTGAAGTTACCTTACTATTTCACACTTTCTTTGTGTCCCTTGTGTTCTTTGTGGTTGACTCCCTTAAGCGCAGTTGGATGAGATACTTCTCCCTAATTGCCTTCAGCCACCCACGAACTTGCGGCTCAGCATAATCGGGATATGTCCAAGCCAGAGGCTGATAGTCTTTATCACGGTAAATCAAAGTCAAATCCGCATATATCCCTTTACCGAGGTAGATCCGATGGCCATAGTTCTTGCCGCTGGCAAGCACTAGCCGCTCGGCAACTAGATAGCCAGGATCAATATTAACAAGACGATTTCCCTCTTCGGTCTGCTCATTTTCCAATGCATTGGTCTGAACCTTGATTGAGGCTAAGTCTTCTTGTGGGATCAGGCGGTTAAAGCTGGCGAAGCGGCGCAATAAGACCTTCCCCATCTCGGTACTGTAATAGTCGGTATAGTTGAATTGCAGTAGCGGACTAACGAAATCAAGTACACCATAATGAGCGGCGAGTTCGGACAATGTTCTGTTTATCCGTTCCACAAAAGAAGAAATAACGCTGACAAAAAGCTTTGCCGGTTTCGGCTCCTGTGGAATACTCATATGATCCCCAGGAGAATGAACTCACCTTTGGCCTCACATGTCGCCATTCCAGAATTCCTGCTTAGGCGAAAATCCTAAGTTCTACTAGAGACATCCAGCCGACCAACGCAGGCATAGCGAAACCCAAGGGCACGCATTTTCTCTGGCTCGTAGATGTTTCTCAGATCGATTACTACCGGCTCTCTCAGGAGTTCGGCCATTCGCTCCCAGTTTAGATTGCGGAACTGATTCCATTCCGTGATAATTACCAACCCGTGAGCGCCTCGAGCGGCATCGTAGGCATCCTTGGCATAATACACCGACCTAAATACCTTCCGGGCCTCCTTCATCCCTGCCGGATCATAGGCCCGAATCTTGGCTCCCCGTCTCTGCAAACCCCTTATAATCATTATAGATGGAGCATCGCGCATGTCATCCGTATTAGGCTTAAAGGTAAGTCCAAGGATGGCAAGTACCTTTCCTTCTAAATTATCCAAGCTCTGGATAACCTTTTCTATCATCAGTTTACGCTGGCGCTTATTCACTCGGCTTACAGCCTTAACAATCTCAAAGCTGTATCCGTGATCCCGACTAATCTTTTCGATTGCCTTTATGTCTTTAGGAAAACAGGAACCACCAAAGCCGGGGCCGGGATGGAGAAATTTAGGCCCTATACGTCTATCTAAGCCCATTCCTTTTGCTACCTGGTGAACATCAGCGCCCACTCTTTCGCAGATATTGGCCATCTCATTGATAAACGAAACCTTAGTGGCTAGAAAGGCGTTTGATGCGTATTTAATCATTTCAGAGGTTTGAACGTCGGTAATGATAAATGGTGTTTCGATCAAATACAGTGGACTGTAAAGATCCTTTAAAATGGCGACAGCCTGGTCGCTCTTTGTTCCAATCACAACTCGATTGGGCCGCATAAAATCTTCTATGGCCGAACCTTCTCTAAGAAATTCGGGATTGGAAACTACATCAAAGGAAACATCTGACTTACGCTCTTCCTCTATGATTTGAGTAATTATTTGACTCGTGCCGACAGGTACAGTGCTCTTGGTAACAACCACCTTGTAGCCGTCCAGATTCTGGCCAATGGTCGCCGCCACTTCCCGTATGTACTTGAGATCGGCACTACCATCAGGAGCCGAGGGAGTGCCAACTGCAATGAAAACTACCAGTGCTTGTCGAATGGCAGCGCCGACTTCCGTGGTAAAGGTCAAACGACCCTCTTGAACATTCTTGAGAACGAGTTCCGTTAAGCCCGGCTCATAAAAGGGCACCTGCCCTTTTTTTAATAGCTCGATCCTACCTTCATCTTTGTCAACACAGGTAACGTTTACACCAAACTCCGCAAAACAGGCACCGGTGACCAGACCAACATATCCCACCCCGACCACGCATATATGCATTGAAGTTACTCCTTAGATCTGTAACAGCTTACTGCCAGCCAGAACCTCCTTTAGTTTAGCGGCAGGAACTATAGCCGTTCCTACTTCACCGACCACGATACCAGCAGCCAGGTTTGCTAGTTCGGCGGCCTGACCGGGCTTCAGACCGGCAGCCAGTGCTAAGGTGAAAGTCGCTATGACAGTGTCACCTGCGCCAGAGACATCGAAGACTTTTCTGGGCTCCGTGGGGATTTCAGTAATCCGCTCATTAGACTCAAACAGCGTCATACCCTTGTCGCCTTGAGTAATCAGCACCATTTCACAGCCGAGTTCGTTAAGCAAGAAAGTTCCGGCTTCTCTTAAACTCTGTCCATCATGAATCGAAATACCGGACATGAGCTGAGCTTCATTATGATTCGGGGTGATTGCGGTAACGTCTTTATATAAGTCCAAGTTCTTTACTTTTGGATCGACCAGCAGGATGGTCCCACTGTCGCGTGTCAGAGATCTGATGCCGTCCATTAGGTTTTGAGTAACCACACCTTTACCATAGTCGACAACCACAACTGCGTCGCTGTGGTCGAGATATTTTTTGAGGGTGGCGAGAATCTTCTCGATGCTGGCCTTATTCACAGGCTCTCGCTTCTCTCGATCCACTCTCACGACTTGTTGACGGTGAGCAACCACGCGGGTTTTGATGGTGGTGGGTCGCCAATCCTCAATGACAATGCCATCAGCGCCACTATTGAGCTGGCCCAACTTACTCACCACTTCTGCACCCATGGGATCATCTCCGATAATGCCAAAAAGGAAGGCTTGGCCGCCCAGGGCAATAATGTTGCTGACTACATTCCCGGCCCCACCTAACCTGCGATCATCTTTCTCCACTTCTACAATCGGAACTGGCGCCTCGGGTGAAATCCTCTCAACCCGGCCCCAAAGGTATTCGTCCATAATCACGTCACCCACCACCAGCATCCGGCAGGAGGTGAATTTGTCTATTGCATCAAAGAGAAGTTTGGGATCGTAGGGGGCCGACATCTAGAGAATCTACCTCTCAACCTCTGGGGCTTGGAGTGAACTGCTCATGAATATAGCACAGCATTATGAGGAAGCCAGCACTTTTTTGCTCAGGCCGGCTCCAATACTCCACTCTGTCATGACTCCACCAGCAATTCATGAAATATCCAGGCTAGGGCTTGGTCATTTACAAACTAATTGGCTTCAATTACACTCCGTCTTTATGCGACGAACCTTGTTGAGATATTTGGTAGCTGAGGAGGCGGTTCCATTTTTTGTCAGCCTATTTGTCCTCACCCTCGTTTTATTTCTGGGAAAGACCATTCGCTACACCAAGTTGCTTTTTATTACCGGGTCCGGCCTCGCTGACTTTGGTAGACTTCTGCTCTATCTAATTCCCTACTTGCTCGCCTTTACCATTCCCATGGCCACTCTTCTGGCCATTCTTCTCGCCTTCGCTAGATTGGCTAATGACAACGAACTTACCGCCATGAAGGGTGCTGGGATTAGCTTTTATCAAACAATTCCTCCAGTTGCTTTGCTGGCTGGGTTTGCTTGGTTGGGCACCCTCACTCTCTCCAATTTTGTTCTTCCCCATGCCAATAGAGCTTTCCAACGCACCCTTGTCGAGATGGCGAGATCTAGAGGCCAGCTAATTCTCAAAGAGAGGGTCTTTAATGATCAGTTTGCGGGCCTGGTTTTTTTCATTAACAGCATCTCTCCAGACGGCAAACATCTGCGGAAGGTATTTGTTGCCGACAGCCGATCACCTGAGACCAATAGTTCAATTATTGCCGAGGAAGGTTTTGTGGTCCAATCACCTGACGGCAGTCGATTGACCCTGAGGCTCCTTCGGGGACGTATCTTTCGAGTGAATGCAGAGATGGAAAGTTTGCAAACCATTCGTTTCCAAAAGTATGACTTCAACCTTGATTTGAACTCTTTTGCCCTAGGTGACAAGGAATTTCGTAAGGCGGAACGGCATCTTAGCTTTACTGAATTACGGCAGGCACTGGCTGCAGCCAGTGTTGGATCAACGGAATACAACAGGCTTTCCTATGAATTTCATAGACGCTTATCCCTCCCCTTTGCCTGTATTGTTTTAGGATTTCTCGCTGCGCCTTTGAGTGTTCAATCCCGAACCGGCTCACGACTCTCAGAAGTTGTTCTTGGTATTCTTCTGTTCTTGCTGTATTACGTTTTCGTCTCGGCCTCTAAGGCCCTGGGGGAAGGAGGATCTTTCTCACCTGCGGTCGGCCTATGGTTGCCAAATGTCATTTTTTCTGCACTTGCAATAGTTCTGTGGATCAAAACCGCAAGGGAGTCTCCATTCAAACCAATTGTCCTGGCTCGAAGACTTTTGGGGGTACTTACTTCTCGAGTCAAATCCCATTGAAGATTTAACCGACCATTCACCACAAAGAACACAAAGGCCACAAAGGAAGGATGAAATACAGACCAAACTAAGTAAACCCTTTGTGAACTTTGTGCCCTTTGTGGTTCCCACTCCACCACGGTCTTGGCAATAGGCCTATCGAAATCCTCCCTTACGATATAATCTCCATGAAAGGATGCATACTGCCAACAGTGGATGGCGTTTTAGCCGAGGAGTCCATTCAACCGTGACCCCGGAGTGCCGCTCTATTTTCCACTGGATGTAATCCACGCCCCCCTCAAAAGTAAAAACCGCCTTGAGAAGACGCAAGACTGAAAGTACTTTTCCCTGGAATCTCCTTAAAATCCAAGCCCACTGGCTGCGGTATCGCACCGAGTTCGGAATGTGTGCATGATAGAAGAATTCATCGGCATCAGCAAGAACCTCCACCTCAAAGGGGACTGAACCTATCGCAACGCGGGTGACCTGTTCATAATATTCCGGAGCAGCGTCAACCAGATGGATGAGTTTTTCAGGTTTTTCTGACCTGAGTTCGGCCCTATAGCTGAGCAAAAGTCCATCCCTCCACAAATCTCGAGCTGTAAACCTCTCCTCTGCAGCTGGCATTACTCGGGTGATAAAAGTAGTAACAGCTTGCGCCAACGCCACTCTCACCTGTTTTTCCGCCTGGTTGTTGCGAGCGTACACCAGCCCGACGGGTTGGGCGAATCTCCCCCACAGGTAGGAGTGGAACCACTGCTTCGACGTACCCCTCTGAAAGTCTCTGAGAGATAACACAGCGTACTTTGTGCGCACCACTCGATCTTGGACGGGCAACTCCAGATAGAACACATTGGGTGGCAGTAGTTTGTTCGCAATAGCCTGCAAACGTTTGGAGAAAACGGCGCGGTAGCTATCCACTATGACGTACAGATCAACCAGCCCATCGGTATCGTCACCCGTACGAAAACAGGAACCATAGAAAAGTATTGCTTGGGTACCTTCTCCATACCGGTTCAGCAACACCTCAGACAAGGCGCTTACACCGGCCGGAGGTTCCCGAGATGACTCTTTTCGAATCAAGTTGAGTAGGTTCGATGGCACTGACACGGTTACAACCGTACAAATGAAGCCACACCGCCATTTTGGATAACAATCGGTCCACGGTGTGCTTCCGCCTCAAAAAGCTCACCGTCAAGGGTGAATCCACTGTTTAGGTTCAGCCGGACTCGCTCTACATTATGGCTAACGTAGCCGTTTTTTGCGGTCCCGTAACGGTTCGTCCTCCCGCGTATGAGAGCCGGGAGCGCCCGCAACAGGTATTGAGGATTCGAATCGACCGCAGTGAAATGCAAAGGCTCATTTTCTTTACCCCAATAAGGACGAAGACCCAGAAATAGCCGCTCGAGCGCACTGACCATGAGGAGAAAAAAATTCTTCTCTTCGGGCGGATTATCATCCAAAGCCACAGTGATGGGCATAGGAGCAACATAAGCATCGCCCCTCGCTGCAACGGCCAGGAGAAATAATGCAATAGTCAAACCGGGAGCCCACTCTCCACGAAAACCAGGTTTGTTCAGTCTGCTGTTACAAAACAGGATTCCCTGATAAATACTGGCCGTGCCGAAAAACATCCCGAAAACGGGCTCCCCAGCGGGAGCTGTCTGTACACGCAAAACTGGACGTTGCACGAGAACTGCCTCGCCTTCGCTGTCACAAGCCCATTTCAACAGCCTTCGTAGCCCATTAGCACGAGACCCTTTCAGACCCACATCCCTCGCAGTCATACTTGTTGTTCCGGCTCGCAGGATTGCCAGAAGCGGCAGTCTTTCAAAAGGACTTTTGTGGTACAACGCGGTCAGAGCCGCCTGGATAGTTCCATCCCCCCCATTTATAGCCACCAGATTAATCCCTCTGTGAGCAAAACTGGTTAAAGCTGTTGCCACATCGGCTGGAGTCTGAACATCGATCTCTGATATTTGCGGATAGGCCGCCAAAACCTCCCGGACAGTCTTTAGCCCTTTGCGGTTGGCTCCGCTGAGAGGGTTATTTAAGACCCCCACACGGAGAGGCTTGTCAGATAAAAAAGTCTCAGACAAATATACCCGGTTCTTCCTTGTTGCCACCACAAACCTCTTACAAAGATGAGAATAAATGTTGTGCCCCCTTGCTTGGTGACTATAATGAGCACTTTATTTACAAAGCGGAAAAGTCTGGAACGCATGGCCAAAAATGAGTTGCTATTGTATAGTAGACTCACAAATTCTGCAAAGCCCCGTTTGTCAAAGACTGGTGACCTCACAGAACCTGAGCATACGGTAATGAAAAAGACCTTCACACTTGCCCATCTTTCAGACTTCCACTTGTCGTCCCTAGAGAAGAAGGTCAAGGTACAGGATCTCCTGAACAAACGCATATTCGGCTACCTCAAATGGCAACTCCGCAGACGGAGCGAGCACAAACCAGAGGTCCTGGAGGCCTTGCTTTGCGATTTGCAGATGACCAAACCTGACCACATCGTGGTCACCGGTGACTTGACACACTTGGCTCTGCCTGCTGAATTCCAAGAGGCCAAAAAAATTCTGCTCTCTATGGGGGCGCCCAGGAAAGTCACGGTAATCCCTGGCAATCACGACGCCTATGTAAAAACAGATTGGAATAGCACTTTCCGGCTTTGGACAGACTATATGGCCTCCGATCAGCCCCGGCCCAGTGGCCAAATGGACAGTGACAGTCACAAAATTTTCCCCACTTTGCGTATACGTGATTTTGTAGCATTGGTCGGGCTAAACTCGGCCAGACCCAGCGGAGTGTTTCTGGCTGTTGGTAGTGTCGGCAAGTTGCAACTGCATGAACTTGAGAAAATTTTGGCAGAGACAGGACAAAGGCAGCTCTTTCGGATCGTACTAATCCACCACCCCCCTCTGCCCGGAATGATAAGTTGGCGCAAACGACTTACCGATGATGAGGCCTTGGGTATAATCCTGAAGCGGCAGGGCGTGGAACTCGTCCTGCACGGCCACGCCCACCGAGACTCCCAAGGTCATTTTGACACAACCGTTGGTCAGGCTCGGACAATGGGGGTTAGTTCTGCCTCAGCGCCCGGTCGTACTCGAAAGCGCCGTGCCCGATACCATATCTATCGACTCAAAAAGGATCCTCACGGTTGGGAAATGATTGTCTCAGTAAGGTGCTATTCTCCACCGTCGGAGACTTTTGCCGAAGAGAGTGAAACCCATTTCGTCCTTCCTCGTCCGACAGCTTGATTGCCTTCGTGGAGAATTCACCCCAAAGGGCCAGAAGGCTTTTGAAACAACAGAATATTCTTGGTGTACTTTGTGAACTTTATTATTAAATTTATAATGTTATTAGTTAGTTAAGGCGCTGTTAACCCTGAAAAACCATAGACTAGCCCTGATGTTTCATGAATTGCCGCCGCGAGACCATCAAGATGGGCGTGCCTGCCCGCCATCGCGAGCTTGCTCGCTCAGGCGAGGCGGGCGGGCCACCTGGCAACCGCAGGATGTTTTGGTTCCGAGGCGTACCTGAACGGTACGTCGCAGGAGCCAACATCCGAGGACGCCAGGAAGGACGGCCATATTATTCGCGCTCGCTGCGCTCCGCTCAGTCCCGCA
>JAJDNB010000046.1 GCA_022340905.1 Deltaproteobacteria bacterium
CCCAGGCAACAGACTCCACATTGAGGGGATGCAAAGCGAACAACGCAGCCACAAATGCGCTTCTCCAGAGAGATCCCGTCAGCCATTTGAGAATGAGAAACAGAAAGAGAACATTGAGTATATGCAAAGCTACATTGGTGAGATGATATCCACGTGGGTTTGTGCCATACAACTCATAGTCCAGCATGAGTGATAGCCAGGTCAACGGATGCCAATAGGAAATATCGGTTATGGAAAATGCCCAGGTGATGCTCTCTGAGGCCAGCCCCTGTTGGACATGCTGGTTTTTGGTAATATATTGGGTGTCATCAAGGTTGATGAACTTGTGATCTCCCACCTGCCAATAAACGGCAAGTGTAAGTAACGATAAAAGCAAGCACATCAAGAAGAGTTGACGCCGCATGGACTGCTCCGTCTATACATCTCGCTCTGGACTTTATTGGCTCCCACGAACTCCGGCAGCCCCATCACCACTTCTGGCATTCTCCAGAGCAAGCTCCAGGTTGACCCGAGCCTGGGTATAATCATGCTTGAGACGCAGGGCTTGGGTGAAATGGTTGATGGCCTCGTGGAATTTCCCTTGGCGTGCCAGGTCGACCCCAAGGTTATTGTGGGCTTCCGGATAGTCGGGTTTGATTGATAGGGCCTGACGATAGTGATCTTCGGCCTCAGTGAGCCTTCCTTGCTGGGCCAGTCCATTTCCAAGATTATTGTGGGCCTCGGCGTAATCGGGTTTCAATTGAAGCGCTCTCATGTAGTTCTCGATGGCACCAGGGACATCTCCCTGGTTGTAACGAGCCACACCCAGATTGTTGAGTGTCTCGGGGGAGTTTGGATTAAGTAGCAAAGCCGCCGAATAATGTTTTATCGCCTCTCCGAATCTCCCTTGGTCGGCCAAGGCAACTCCAAGGTTGCTGTGGGCAGCAGCATAGTTTGGGTTGATCTCCAATGCTTTGGTGTAGTGCAAGATAGCCTCTTGGAGCCTTCCTTTTTTAGTCAAAACATTTCCCAGATTATTGTGTATCTGGCTGTTGTTACTGGTCACCTGCAGGGTATGTTCAAAGAGGGTGATGCCATTTTCCCAGTATTTGATCTGCAACCAAGTGCACACCATCAAGCCTACCAGGAGCGAGGTCGCTGCAAAGGCAAGGCTCGATTGAGCATAGCGGTAATTGCGTAAAGCATGTGGAACACCCCAAGCAACCATGATAAACAGGCCGATGAGGGGCACATAGGTATAGCGGTCAGCCATGGCCTGTGCTCCCACCTGCACCAGGCCAATGACCGGCACCAGAGTCCCAAGGTACCAAAACCATCCCACCGGAAGATATGGATAGCGCCGCCCTCCTCGGATTACCACGATGGATATGAGTAACAATAACAAGCCGGCTACCGCGGCCTGCCACATGGACAAACTTTGCCCCGGGTGGGGGTAGAAAACCGCCAGATTCGAAGGCCAGATCGTCTTCACCATATACTTGACGTAGGAAAACAGAGTATTGGCCACACGTATTCTGACAGGATATGCCTCCAAAGCCCCCACGGCTCCTCCACCTTTTTGAACCAGGAAGGTGACAACGCTAGAGACAACTGCAAGGAAAAACAATGGAATTTTTTCGAAGAGTAGACGAAAAGCTTGTTTCCTTGGTGTGTCGGCAATGATGGCTGGTGGCCCTGGTACAGTGCGACTGATAGCAGCTTGGCCAAGCTGGATGCGCTCCAGAGGCCAGTAGTCCAGCAAGAGCAGCACACATGGCAGGGTCACCAGCATGGGCTTGGCCATGAGGCCAAGGGCAAAGAAGAGAAGGGTCAGTAGGTACCTTTTGAGGTCAGGACGCTGAACATAACGAAGGTAAGCCCACAGGGTGAGCATCCAAAACAAAGTGCTCAACACATCCTTGCGCTCTGCCACCCAGGCGACTGATTCTACATGGAGGGGGTGGAGCGCAAAGAGGGCGGCAACGAAACCGCTTCGCCACAGGGCTCCGGTCATCCATTTCAGCACCAGAAACAATAACAAGGTGTTTACCAGGTGAAAAAATACGTTGGTCAGATGGTGTCCTCTGGGATTCAAACCATAGAGCTGGAAGTCCAGCATGTGTGACAGCCAGGTCACAGGGTGCCAATTGGCCAACCTGGTCGTAGTGAAAGCCCAGGCAGCGCTCTCACGGCTCAGTCCTTCCTGTATATGGGAGTTTTCAGTGATGTACATATCATCGTCCAGATTGACAAACTCATAGTTCCCCACTTGCCAATAGACGGTGAGCGTAGCTAGCACCAGAAAGAGACAAACTAACAATTCACGACGCATAGCAGAAACTTTATCCTCCTGTTTAAAAAGGTGTGGCGAGCCGGTCAGCTAGCTCTGTGGTTCGCCAGTAGTCCCAGAAATCAGGTCCCTTCTCTCCTTTTGTTGCAAAGCCATGCTCAAGTTGTTGTGCGCCTTTATGAGTCCCGGCTTAATTCGCAGGGCTTCAGTGAAATGAGCTATTGCTTCGTCCAGTTTTCCCCTATAAGCCAACATAACTCCCAGGCTATTGTGGGCTTCGGCAAAGTTAGGCTTACATTCCAACGCCCGAGACAAACAGGATATGGCTTCTTCGACCTTACCTTGTCGTGCCAACAGGTTGCCCAGGTTGAAATAAGCCTCAGCAAAGGCAGGGTCGAGCTGCAGAGCCTTGGAGTAGTGGAATGCGGCTTCCTCGCTATTTCCCTGTGTTTCGAGAGCGTTGCCCAGGTTCAGGTGAAAGCCTGGCATGTTAGGCTCAACTTCAAGGGCTTTATAAAAATGACGTATGGCCTCTCGATATTTACCCTGACGGGTCAGGGAGTTTCCTAAGTTATTGTGTGCCCGGGAAAAATTGGGCCTAATCCTTACCGCCTCACTGAAATGAACCATTGCCTCCTTGGCCAGGCCCTGTTCGTCCAGAGCGGTGCCTAGGTTATTATGAGCCACATAATTGTTTTCAGTCACAGCAAGGGCATGTTCAAAGAGAGCAGTACTGTTTCTCCAGTAATGAAGCTGATTCCAGGTGAGGAGCATCAGTGCTGCCAACAAGGCCCCGCTGCCCCAGGTTAGAGCAGATCTTCCATAGCGCCAGCCAGCGGTGAGATCAGCGATACCCCAAACCACCATAATGAAGAGGCCGATGAGCGGCACATAGGCAAAACGATCTGCCATAGCCGGCCAGAGCCCCACCTGCTTCAGGCCAATGAGCGGTAGAAGAGTGCCAAGATACCAGAGCCATCCAGTCACAAGATAGGGGGCTTTCCTGGCCCACCGAAAAACCAACATGGATATACCGATGAGCAGTGCTGCAGCCCCAGCACTTTGCCAAATGGAAACGTCATGCGGATAAGGATAAAAGACGGCCAGATTCTGAGGCCAAACCATCTTTGCACAGTAGCTAAGATAAGAAACCAACCCGTTTGCAATACGGAGCTTTATCGGCACAAATTCGGTAGATATGGCCATTCCAATCCGCTGAGCCGACAGGGAGGTCATATAGGCTGTAACTCCTGACAGGATAAACAACGGCACCTTTTCCAGGATGACGACATGAGGGAGCATTCTCAGAGAGCCGGACAGGGAGGATGCTCTCAGCTGTACACTCCTGCTATCTTTAGATTGGCCGAAATCAAGCCGACCGAGAGGCCAATAGTCAAGCAGAAGAAGAACGCACGGTAGGGTGACGAGCATTGGCTTGGTCATCAGTCCTAACCCAAAAAAGAGAACCAACAGCAGATACCTGGGAAGAGTGGGCAGCATGGAGTAGTTGCTGTAAGCCAGCAACGTGAGCAACCAGAAAAAAGTGCTCAGAACATTTTTCCGTTCAACCGCCCAGGCAACAGACTCCACATTGAGGGGATGCAAAGCGAACAATGCAGCCACGAA
>JAJDNB010000054.1 GCA_022340905.1 Deltaproteobacteria bacterium
ACTCCAAAACTCCAGTACTCCAAAACGGTTCGCACCTGAACCGGCAGAGCCATTGAACTCTGACCTGTCCCTAAGGACCAGGTTTTCAATGTTGAATATATTCGTGCTTCGAGGTTAGCTTTGTCAGGATGAATCCATAATAGAAGTTAGAAATATCAATATCAACCCGGGAATAACATAGATAAGGAGATTATTTTGTACTATCAGCATCCATATCGCGTCCTGAGGCAGGGGGGGATTTTGCTCATCCTGGTGATGGTTGTCTTCATGCTCGGCCCACTCACACCAGCGGCGGCAGAAGACAAAACTGATGAGGAGAGCGGCTGGGAATTCCAGGCGGCGCCCTACATGTGGTTTCTTTCCATGGATGGCAGTGTCACAGTGAAGGGGCAAAAATCGGATGCGGATCTTTCATTTTCAGACATCTGGGACGAGCTGAATATCGCCGGAATGGTAGAATTCGAAGGACGCAAAGACCGTTGGGGCTTCTTCGGGGATACAATCTACGCCAATCTCGGGAAGAACAAAAGTGCCGGGGGTATCCGCATTGATCCAAACGTAAACGTCTTGTGGGTTACTGCAGGAGGTTTCTACCGGCTGGGCACCTGGGACCTGACGGACAGGGTGAAAAATAAACCGCCGGCCGTAACCGTCGACATCATCGCGGGAGCTCGCTACACCTATCTCGACGTCAGCCTCCGAATTGAAGATTTCCCAAATCAGAAAAAAGACAAGCAGTGGGTGGATCCGATCATCGGAACCCGAACCTTATTCGATCTTTCTGAGCGCTGGACCATATCGTTGCAGGGGAATATCGGAGGTTTCGGTGTGGGCTCCGATTTCACCTGGGGCGCGTTTGGTTTACTGGGCTACCGCTTTCCCCTGTTCAGTAAAGAAAACAACGCCCGGGTTGCTGCGGGCTATCGGGCCCTTTCCCAGGATTATACAGATGGCAAGGGCGACAATAAGTTCCAGTGGGACGAGATTATGTACGGGCCAGTCGCGGGGCTGGTTGTTCAGTTTTAAGCGTCACCAGCAGAGAAAAGGCCGTCAATAAGGTCGTCACCACTGCTAAGAAAGCTCATGAATGCTTTCTTTGCCGCCAAGGGATATGTCTTGGATCTGTACTTCGAGTCTATTAATTTCAGTATCTGCTAGGTATCTTGATTCCTATGGAGTGCCAATCAATTAAAATCTTTCCTTCTTATAAGCCGCTATACAGTACCCCCGTCAAGGCTGCTGTGCCAAGCGTGAGATGAGTCAAGAGATGTGCTTTAGAAAGGAGGCCAGTATGCACAGTTTCTACCGCGGCGTGTTCCTGTCTGTTCTGTGTATCCTTTTTGCTGCCGCTCCAGTGCAGGCGGGCGAATCGACCGACACTTCCGCCCCCAAGACGCAATCTGGGGAAAATTTAGGCAAGATCGGCGCCAAGCTCGCAAACCCTCTCGGCGAACTCTATGCGCTGAGCATGAGCTTCAATATGCCCCAGTTCTATGACGGCGACGCGAACACCGGTGACCCGGAACTCGGAGCCACCTTGCTTTTCCAGCCCATTCTGCCCATTCCCCTCTATGGAACCGGGGATGATGAAATGAGGCTGATGACACGACCCATCATTCCGTTCATTTTCAGCCAGCCGATCCCGAAGGGGTTTAACGACTTCGATGATGAAAGCGGTGTCGGTGACATTCAGCTTCCCTTGCTCTTCTCTGTTCCCGATCGAATTGCAGGGAACTTTATCCTGGGTGCGGGACCTGTCTGGTTCTTTCCTACTGCAACGGATGATGACTTGGGTCAGGACCAGTGGGCTCTCGGTCCGGCCGTCGTCCTTGGCTACAAGAACAACTTCGTCTCCGGGATCATTATGCTTTTTGAACGACCTGTCAGAGTAGGTGACTATATCGAGCTTGGTGGCGTGTGGGCTGAGATAAGAAAGATTGGACTCCGGGCCACAGTGGTCCGGACCTTCGACGCCGCGGATATTGTCGTTCCCAACAGCGATCTCATTTCCAACCAGGTCACCAACTGGACCCTTTCTGATCAACTTGTGCGACGTATCATTCCAGTAGGGGTAGCCTATGGTTCTGACGTCCCTCTGGTAACAGAAACTTTGATGAAGTGCGCCACTGCAAGCTCCAATGTGCTGAAAATGCCCGCGCCCCAGGTGCTATTCAGAGATTTCGGGGAGAGCTCTCTCGATTTCGAGCTTCGCGTGTGGATAGCAAATGTGGACAATATGCTGGTTGTGGAAAGCGACCTTCGCCACGACATTGACCGGAGGTTCCGTGATAAGGGAATCGAGATTGCTTTCCCGCAGAGAGACCTCCATATACGTAGCGTTGATGAATCCCCAGGCTCAATTTTAAAGCCGAGTGAGGATCGACGCCCCGACCTCGTAGTGGTACCGAGGAAGGAGAAAGACGAGGAAGACGAGAAGGACCAATAATAATAATGAGCACCCCACTATGAAAAAGCACGATCTAAGAATCCTGAGCCCTTGCAGTTATATTGGGTCTCGAACTGGCTCGATCGGGTACTCTATCACTCGATCTTAATCAAAGTCCCATCCGCTTTTCATATCTTGCATTTCCCTGATGTTACGTACAGTGGCAAGTGATGTGGAGCCCAGGTGTATTAAAGTCAGAATCTGTGTCTTGTGGAGATCTTAAGCCTTTCTCGACACTTGACACAGAAGGCGCTCTCATCCTATGATTCCCTTAAAGGTTGGAACACACAGAAAAACAATCAAAACTATCGACGCACATCGCTCACGATTCATCTTTCGCTCCTTACACTTTTCAATAAGATGCAATCAAACTAGTATTATTCGCGCCCGCTTCGCGCCGCTCAGTCACCGCACCGCAAGCGGCATCTGCGACAAGCGGGTTTCCAGTTTTCTGTATTCCAATACTCCATTATTCCAATAGCAGAGTGAGGGAAGGCTGAGTTAGGCTCCTTAGTGTCATGGTAATTATTGGCTCTCTAGTCTTGATAATTATTTTGTTGCTTGGGTATATTCTTGCCTCGCCCATCTCAATCTATTTCAGTTTCACCTTTGGCGATGGCTTTTCCGGCTTTGCTTCGGTAAAACTCTTTCCCTTTGAACACAGATTCTTTAGAAGCACGACACGAAAAGCTGCCTGGACTAAGGAAGTAGAAATTGAACACAAGAAATCCCGCTTAGAAAAAGGGAGAAAAGCATTGAACTCGGCGGTTGAGATATTTCATATTGTGGTCGATGAATTGGAGTTATTACAGAACATTACAATAAATTTACTGAGGTTATTGAGAGGCATCTTAAGATCGCCTGATCGCTATTACCTAAAGATATCCATGGCCGGAGGTCTGGGACCGCCTGACTTGACTGGTCAGTTGTATGGGACGATTCTCTCGGTGCAACCGGTTCTGGGCAGTTCCTTTTCTCTAACGTATCGGCCGAATTATCTGGCTGAAGAAATGAGTGGGCAGGTCGTCGCCGGTACAGTAGTGAGGGCGTACAGACTGGTGAGCGAACTACTTATATTTGCCTGGCGCTTGCCCAAAATAAGGACTATAAGACTTTACCAGCAATTGAAGAAAGGGGGCTGATATGCCGAACAAATTAAAGGGACTGCTTTCCTCGATTATGGCTGAACTCAAAGACATTGCTGCTAGCGAGACTATAGTAGGCAAACCAGTTGCCCTGGGTGATGTGAGCGTTGTTCCGGTTACCCGGCTTATGGTTGGGTTCGGCGTTGGCGGTGGTGAGGGCGGATCTGACGAAAAGGGCCAAGGTTTCGGCGGTGGCGGAGCCGGTGGCGCCCGGGTCGAACCGGTCGGGTTTATTGTGATTGGCGAGGATAAAGTCTCGTTCCTGCCAACCAAGCCTGGCACGTTCGAGGGGCTGATAGAAGCCATCCCTGATGTGTTGGAAAAAGTAAAAGGGCTGACAAAGGACAAGAGTCTCACTGAGGAAAAACCGAAAAAGAAATAGAATGACCGGTCATTGATTGCAAAGGAAGAAATTTCTTATCAGGCCATAAGGTTAGGTGCAATTCCAATTACTTGGTTTTTATAGCTGCGTCCCGCAGATAAGTAACTGTAAGCTGTTGCAATGTAAGATTCGATAAAGAGCTTTTCCGCATTATAAAGCGGATAATAGCCGTATAAGCTAAGGTTGGGGCTTTTGGAATTGACTTGACAAAACGTACGTAATAGCGTATGCTTTATTCTGTCTTTGAATAGGGGGGTAAACTTATGCCGACCGTAACAGCAACAGAAGCACGTGCTAAACTCTATCGATTGATAGATCAAGCTGCGTCTTCTCATGAGCCAATTGTCATTACCGGCAAGCGGGCAAACGCGGTACTTATTTCCGAGGACGACTGGCGAGCGGTGCAGGAAACACTCTATCTCCTGTCGATCCCTGGAATGCGAGAATCGATCAGGGAAGGTTTAGCAACGCCCGTTGAGGAGTGCGCAGAGGATCTTGATTGGTGAAATGGCGCGTCGTCTTCACAAAACAGGCCCAGAAAGATGCGAAAAAGTTAGCTGCTGCCGAACTCCGTTCCAGAGCTGAACGCCTACTGAACATCCTCCGAGAAAATCCTTACCAGACTCCACCTCCATTCGAAAAACTTATTGGTGATTTAGCAGGAGTTTATTCTCGTCGCATTAATATTCTACACCGATTGGTGTACGAGATTCTTGATAAAAAGAAGGTGGTCAAGGTTATTAGAATGTGGACCCATTACGAGTAAAGGGTCGAGCCTCAACCTCTCGCTGCAGTCGGATCCGCCTACGGCGGACAGGCTCAGCAAATAGTTCCTTTCGTTTGGCTGGACGCAAAGCAAGCTTGCCCGCCGAAGCCTTGGCGAAGGCTGGGCCCCGCCGCTGAGCTCAACCGTTAGCTTCGCAGTGGAAAGCACTGTTGACATATATGCACAAATAATACATATTGATGCATATGAGAACGACATTAAACATAGACGACAAGATTTTGGAAAAGGCTTCACGTCTGACCGGCGTTAAGGAGAAAACTGCCCTGGTTCGACTCGGCCTGGAAGCGCTGATAGCCCTTGAAAGTAGTAAACGACTAGCTAAATTGGGGGGCACCGAAAAAGATCTTCGTCCAATTCCGAGGCGAAGATTAGCGAAGTCCTAGCTGTGGTTATCGTTGATACCTCTATATGGGTTACTCACCTCCGTCGAGGCAGCCGTCACCTTGAAGAACTGCTTCTGGATGCAAAGGTAGTTTGTCATCCTTTTGTAGTCGGTGAACTGGCATGTGGAAATCTCAAACACAGAGATGAATTCCTGTCCCTGCTTCAATCCCTTCCGATGACTCCGACTGTAGTGATTGATGAACTCCTTTACTTCATCGAAAGGAATAGATTGATGGGCAAAGGGCTTGGCTTTGTCGATGCAAACCTCCTGGCCTCAGCACATTTGTCGGGAATACCCTTGTGGACCTTTGATCAGAGACTTAGGTCAGTAGCAACCGAACTAGAGCTCGCATATAGGTAGTGCGAAGCTAACCACTCGCTGCAGACGGATCCCTTCGACAAGACTTGTCGACGAGCTCAAGTCGTGTCGCTCAGGACAGGCCGTTCGACTCGCTCAGCTCGCTCCCCGCGACTGCGGCGCGGGACAGGCAGGACGGGCTCGCTAACAGCTCCTTTCATTTTTTGGCCTGACTGAATATCACATACTTTAATCCCACTCCACCCCTCGAGAGTCCGTTACCAAATATAGTAGTCATCCCTATAAGGCCGGATATAAACGTACATCCTATTGATGTAGAGTAAGAAACCGCGCCAAAATGCTCTGATCTCCTTCTCATACCTTCAATTTTGGTCAAATTCCCATACCGGCAAGAGACCCCACAGCCCGCACAGACGAGCCTAAAGAAGCAAAACAGGCGTCTCTTCATATTTTTTAGAGTAAGGACTACCGGTTGAAATCAGAGATGCAGCTCTGGTATGTTATTTCAAGCACTATAACTTGGAGTATGTACCCCACCACCGGCTGTGTTCCTAACCCTGGAGGTGAACATGGTGCCGCAGAATCATAAATTGGTCATTGCAAGAGTTCTGGCAATTTTAGCGTTTTGGATTTTTGTGTTCTCGCCTGTCAGTGCCATTGCCCAGGACGATAGGCCCATGCCCAATAAAGTGGTGGTGGCAGTTGCAGAGGTACCGCCCTTCGCCATGAAGACGAAAGATGGCCACTGGGAGGGTCTCAGCATCGAACTCTGGCAAGCTATTGCTCAAAAGTTGGGTGTGGAATCCGAGTTGCGAGAATACAGCCCAGACCAGCTGGTGGCAGCGGTTACCAAAGGAGAGGTAGATGTAATACCTGCATTGGCTGCCACAGAGCAACACGAAATCGTTATGGACTTGAGTCTTCCCTTCCTCAGGTCGGGATCTGCCATAGCGGTAACGGCAAGACCCACAAAGCACAGCTGGCTTCATTTTGCCGGACGGTTGGTGTCATTGAATATCCTGCCGGTGATTGGTCTTTTGATCCTGTTGTCATTGACAGCCGGCATAATCGTATGGCTGTTGGAGGCTCGCGGAAACCCCGACATGTTCGGCGGCGGGACAGTTAGAGGAATTGGGCATGGCATCTGGTGGGCTGTGGTAACCTTGACCACTGTGGGCTACGGAGACAAAGCGCCGAAGACTTTGGGCGGACGGATGGTTGCCCTTGTGTGGATGTTCGCCTCGGTTATTCTGATTGCCGGCTTCACGGCCGCCATTACTACCTCGTTCACTGTTGGTGAGTTGCAAGGCAAGGTACGCGGTCTGGGCGATCTGCCAGATGTTCGAGTCGGCTCCCTGTCTCATTCGCAAGCCCTTAATTTTCTTACCAAACGCGGCATTGCAGTGCTACCCTTTGAAAATGCAAAGGATGGTCTACAGGCGATTGTTGATAAAAAGATCGATGCATTCGTTTTCAATGAGGCAGTACTGAGGAACCTCGTAAGAACGGCATTCCCCGGCCGAGTGCAGGTTTTGACCACCACTTTCGATCGTTACTACGTGAGCATGGCAGTGCCTACTGGCAGCCCACTCCGCGAACCGCTCGACAGGGCCTTGCTTGAGGTCACCGCCACGGACGACTGGCTCAGGTTGGTGGAACTCTATATGGGTCCTAACCGTTAAGTTTCGTCTAACGGATTCCATGCTTTTAAGGACAGGTCAGATCGCATAGAGCATAGCGCATGGCGCATACCAAAATAACAAATCCCAAGCACCAAATTACAAAAAAATCTCAAATTCTAATACCAAATGACCGAGACAGGTTTGGTATTTTTGAATTTTGGTCATTGTGATTTGTTATTTGGAATTTTTGGTACTCCTGTATTCCAGCAAACTGCCGCTAGTGGGCAGTGCAAAGGCGGGTCCTTTAGGTCCAGATTCTTTACTCAACAGATGACGAGATTCTGGCAGTATGTTATATAGTTAGTAGACATTCACATTTAGACGCGCAATGCAGATGTGACCGATCGCG
>JAJDNB010000086.1 GCA_022340905.1 Deltaproteobacteria bacterium
GAGGCGCCGCCCCAGGTTACAAAGGGTACTGCGGTGGCCTTAATTGGGGCCAATTCTGCCAGAAACTGCATGATGGGCGGTACCGCATGAGAAACATAAACTGGAGAACCGACAATGAGGTAAGTGTCTTCCCGAATCTGCTCGGAGATTGCCTGCGAAAGCCCGCTGCTTTCTGCCAAATCGAATAATAACGGTTCAATTCCCAGTTCTCTGAAACGTTTCTCCATTAACCGGGCTACATGACGGGTTGATCCTGCTGGTGAAAAGTATACGATAAACACCTTGTTGCCATCGCCATCTTTTGCCATAAAAACCTCCAGGCTAAATGAAGAAACCATACCATGATCGAAACGCCAATGAAATATTAAAGGGTAATCCCAGTATCTGTAAACAGAGATCCCAAAACCGCAATGCCAAACCCACAATCCACAGGACCAAATGTCTAAAATATTTAGATACCGTTCAAGTCGTTGAAGTCGTTTATCGCAGAGGTCAGAAGTCGGAGATCAGAGATCAGCTTTATACCTGACCTCAGACCTCTGATATCTGATCTCTGAGTTCTACCTGCTGCCTGCTGTCAGCTGCAAGCTAGCCCCGTGCTCCATACTGGTAATTGGCTTGTTTCCTGCATAGAAGAGAGTCCTGTGTGGCGCCCTTGCCAAATACCTCGAGAGATAATGGAACAGATGAGATCTGTTCCGTAAGGATTGAAGGAGGAAGCCTCATGTGGAGCGCGATGTGGAGCCTGATAGAAAATTCGGTTCGTTTTCTGGCAGACTTGGCCTTAGGGATCCTGGTGATTTTGGGGTTTGTTTGCTGGGTGTGGTTTATTATCGGACTTCTTTATTACAGGAACCACAAAGACCTTCCCGACTATCACGTGCAAGCCGAAGAGCACCAAGGGTTGACCTGGTGGAATGCCTGGCGATGGAGTCTTTCGGAAAGTTATCGACCCCTTAAAGAATATGTCGTAGTCGAGACAGCAATCTTTGGTGCCACTTCGTTGTTAGCCTTAATTTGGCTTCTCCACGTAATTTTTCCTTAGCCCGGATATTTCATGAATTGCCGTGGCGAGACCGCGAAGATGGGCGTGCCACCTGGCAACCGCAGGGTGTTGGGCCCGAGGCGTACCTAAATGGTACGTCGCAGGGGCCGACACCCGAGGACGCCTGGAAGGACGTCCAAATCCGCGGTCGGAGTAGGTGATTCATGAAATATCCGGGTTAGGAGGCGGAATCAACCCTACTAAGAAAGTGCTCGTCATGCCTCAGCAGGCGGAGAGCCAAAAATGGGAACCCCCATCGGCTAGTGTTGCTCTGCACCCGAAACCGATGGGGGCTGGGGCCTTATGTAGGGTCAAGACAAGGAGGATCCTGAACATCTCGTCAGGGATTTGCCCTACATACCATTAGACTACGAGTTTATTTTTTTGTTTCACTGGTTGCATACATTCCTAACCAGCCCTAAGTCCCCCTACCTTTTCATCTGTTTTTTTCGACTGCCTACTGTCTGGTTTCTACAATCCCTCATCCGCTGAACTTGTCAAAAAAGGTCACCTCATCAAGAGATTTCTTGTTGGGCGATGCCTTTTCGTCTGAATAGCCAGCTGCAATAAGCGTAATAAGTGTGTAGGGCTCTGGAACATTCAGAAGTTTTCTGATGGAATCTACATAGACTTTTTGGTGACCTGCTACCCAGCAACTGCCAATGCCGTATGCAGTGCAAGCCAACAAAATATTCTCTGTGGCGGCGCAGCCGTCTTCCAGAAAATACTTCTGAGTGACGTCGGCAAATACTGCAAAACACACCGCGCAATCCTTGATGAATTTTCCATGGTCGGTTATGTCTGCGATCTGCCTTTTTAGATTGGTATCGGTCACCGCGCCGAAGAGCCAAGGCTGAATATTTATTGCAGTAGGCGCTAGCCGCGCACAATCAAGAATCTCCTTGATCACTTCTTTGTCCACCGGCTTGGGTCCAAATCTTCGAACACTCCTTCGTTTCTTGATAGCCTCGATCACTGCATTCATAAGAGTCCTCCCTGTAGAAAGATACATAAGCTCAAGTGTGGTTCATCCGAAATTGGCTCGGGTCCTCATCGGTTACCCCTCGACACTGTAGTTGTCTCACGGCAGAGGGAGTTTTTGCACCTATGCACCATTGTCGAAACTTCTCCCTGCTCCACCAGTTCTTTCATCATAGGGCTCAAGTAAATGCGAGTAGGTCGTCTATGTTCCTTGACTTCAATTATTTTCTAGTAATAATAAGGTTTGAAGCAACGTAAGCCAACATCACCTCCGTTCGAGTAGCTTTTCCAGTGTTGTTGGAAAACTTGTTTGCTTTTCCTACTAGCACTTAGTGCTGAAACAAGAAAATAGTTGAAATATGGAACCAACAGTATCTGCAGACCAGGTGGAATCAGTCATTCGAAATCTCCATCACGATCCATTCCAAGTTTTGGGACCCCATGAAATCGAGGTCAATGGTAACAAAAGCTGGGTGGTCCGTGCCTTCGTGCCGGACTCCACTGAGGTATACCTGTTCAATCCCGAGACCGGCGAAGAATATCCCATGCAGCCTGCACATAACCAGCATTTTTTTGAAGTGGTTTTGCCTGTCCATAAAGAAATTTTCATGTATCAGTATCGAATCGTGGCCATGAATGGTCATGAGCGCATGGTGCACGATTCTTACTACTTCTTGCCGCAGATGGCTGAGGTGGACCTGTATCTTTTCGGACAGGGAGACCATCATAAAATTTACCAAAAACTCGGTGCGCACCCCATGGAGATCAACGGGGTAAGAGGAGTGTATTTCGCAGTCTGGGCACCCAATGCACGCAATGTCAGTGTCATCGGAAATTTTAATGTCTGGCATGGCGGCAAACACCAGATGCGAGTTCTCGGTTCCTCCGGGGTCTGGGAACTTTTTATACCCGATATCGGCGTGGGAGAAGTGTATAAATACGAGGTTAAGGATAGGTCTGGAAATATCTTTGAGAAGTCTGATCCTTATGGTTTCCAGTTCGAGGTTCGCCCCAACACCGGTTCAATTGTTGCGGACATGAACAAACATGAATGGTCGGATCAGGAATGGATGGAAAAACGTCGAAATACTGATCCCTTACGACAGCCTATCTCAGTCTATGAAGTACATCTCGGTTCGTGGATGCGGGTGCCAGAAGAGGGCAATCGCTTCCTAACCTACCGCGAGTTGGCGCATCAACTAGTAGACTATGTAAAAGAGATGGGCTTCACCCATATCCAGCTCTTGCCGGTGGCAGAGCACCCATTTGATGCCTCTTGGGGATATCAAGTTCTGGGGTACTATGCCCCTACCTCGCGGTTTGGTCCGCCGCAGGATTTCCAGTATTTTGTCGATTACTGCCACCAGAATTATATCGGCGTGATCGTTGATTGGGTGCCGGCACATTTTCCCCGCGATGGACATGGATTGGCATATTTCGACGGCACCCACCTTTACGAACACGCTGATCCTCGCAAGGGAGCTCACCAAGACTGGGGCACAATGGTTTTTAATTTCGAGCGCAACGAGGTGCGTAACTTTCTCATCGCCAACGCTCTTTTTTGGTTCGACTACTACCACATTGACGGGATTCGGGTTGACGCAGTGGCATCTATCATCTACCTGGATTATTCAAGAAAGGAAGGAGAGTGGATTCCCAATCAATTTGGTGGACGGGAGAATTTAGGAGCAATAGACTTTTTGAAACGGCTCAATGAATTAATCTTCAGCTATCACCCCGGCGCGCTCTCCATCGCTGAAGAGTCCACAGCCTGGCCGGGAGTTTCGCGGCCAACATATCTCGGTGGTCTCGGTTTTAATCTGAAATGGAACATGGGTTGGATGAACGATTTTTTGACCTATTTTTCCAAAGACCCGGTTCATCGGAAGTTCCACCACAACATGATTACCTTTGCCCTGCTGTACGCATTTCACGAAAATTTTATGCTGGTCCTCTCCCATGACGAAGTGGTGCATGGCAAGCGTGCTCTCCTGGACAAGATGCCTGGCGATATGTGGCAGCAGTTTGCCAACCTTCGGGCCTTGCTCGGTTTTATGTTTGGACATCCAGGCAAGAAATTGTTGTTCATGGGCACAGAAATTGGCCAGTGGGATGAGTGGAAAGAAGAGCACAGTCTGGATTGGCATTTGTTGCAGTACGAACCACATCACAAGCTGCAGCGTTTTCTAGCAAACTTGAACAGACTATATAGAGACGAACCAGCCTTGTACGAAGTAGATTTCGACTACACTGGCTTTGAGTGGATCGATTTTATGGATTCCGATAACAGCATCATCACCTTCATGCGCAGAGCAAGTGATTACAGAGACGTGTTGGTCTTTGTCTGCAATTTTACCCCGGTATTCCGCGAGAACTATCGCGTGGGAGTTCCCTTCCACTGTGAATACAAAGAGCTTTTAAATAGTGATTCTGAAATGTATTGGGGCAGCAACAAGGGTAACTTCGGTGGCCTGTGGAGCGATGAACTGGCATGGCATAATCAACCCTATTCTCTCGGGTTGAAAATCCCACCACTTTCAACAATGATTTTCAAACCGATCAATTAACTATTTTCCCGACACCCCGCCTGAAACGATGAATGCCATCGCATCGGAACTTCCTATACCCAGGGGCGTCACTTGTCTTGTAGGAAATATGAGAACTGATCCGGCAAAGTTATAAGATTGAGGCAAGTAAACCGCCACATGATCGGTAAGCCCCAGAAATCCCAGGCTTTCCTTTGTTATAAAACCCATTGCCATAGGCCCCCCCACGAGAAGCTCGACCAGAACCGGTTTGGTAAAACTTTTCTTTTCTCCGGCAAATGCCCCGATCATATCTTTGCTGGCAGAATAGAGGAGTTTCATTAAAGGCAGCTTGGTAAAAATGCTCTCCAGCCAGTCGAAGATCTTTTTGCCCAGTATATTCGAGGCGAGTAGACCTATCACCGTAATCAGCGCTATAGTCATGATGATACCTACCCCAGGTATTTTCACCCCGAGCAGTTTTCCGCTGAGGCCATCCAACATGGTAAAGGCCCAAAAAACCGCAAAGATCGTTAGCGCCCCAGGCACAAAAACAAGAAGGCCTCTGAGAAAATAGTCTCGCAGTAACTTCATAATTAGTTCCTCTCCTCAAACCCGCAGAAATGTATTGCTTGAGATAAGTGTAAGTAAGGTGAAGTCTCTTTCAGCTTGTTGGATCCCCTCATACCGCCTCCGCATTTGACCTTGGGTAAAACGTACCCTTGCACAAGATACTCAGAGGTGTCAATGTGTCTTGGCCCTTATGCCGGTCTTATCGTCTTGCAACTGTCAGCCCTTCGGCGAGCTCAGGATAGGTTTTCAGCTGTCGGCTAAAAATTTCGCAATCCGGAATCAAAGAATCCACTAGTAAGCAGGTTAGTCGTAAGTGATAAACCGTGGATGGTTAGCCCTTCGACCCATTCGACTACGCTCAGGGCAGGCGAACTCAGGGCGCTTCACGCACCAAGCTGCAAGAGAAGGGAACGACTTCTACTACTTTTACTACTTCTACTACTTCGACGTCTATTTCGCTCTGAACGCTTCCAAGGACTTGAAGAAATGAACTTATTGCCTAATCAACCAATCAACTAATGAACACAACGCCAAGCGCTTTACAGATGTTGCTGTAATATCCCACATCTTTTCTATCCTTCCACCAAAGGGAAGGCTATGATTTGTAGTTACCTACATTCTTGACATAGGCCTCAAACTCTTGCTCCAATAAGAACTGCGAAATCATTTCTCCTACTAGATCAGCTGTGTCCTTTCGACAAAGCTTCTTGGCATTGGTCACGATCGCCTCTAAAGATTCGGTAGTCATCTCCACGTTGGCGTGAACCAAAATGGTATCCTTCCTGTCAGACATAAGCTGTCTCCTATGATCTCCGCGGATTATTTTTATTGCTCGGTCGTCATGCCCTGATAATCCCCAACCCGGATATCCCGCAAGCCCACGCTACGACCGCAGATTTGAGCAGACTCAAGCCTTGTAATCTGGAAAGTACTGATTAAATGGGGCTCGGGTTTGATCTCATTCTTTTATAAAAATTATTAAGTATTCTATGTTTTTTTAAGTGATTCAAGATTTTTAATAGTTTTCTCTGATATCTTTATTATTCTCTCGTAATGCTTGATCCATCTATTAAGACATTTTGTCCCCTCTTCGACGTCACCAAAGTGACTGACACAGGCAGCCATACATTCCTTTGTTCTCTTAACGTTAGCTTGTACATCCGCCGAGACTTTTTCTCCATCATGTCTTACTGCTTCTTCTGGACACAATTCATGGCAACTAGCGCATCTTATGCAATCTTCCATGTTGATGAATGCCTTGTCGTTCTCCAGCAAGATAGCTCCAGAGGGACATTCCGCTATACAGTCGCCACATCCAGTACAAATCTCCGAGTCTACCCAAGGCATAGTTTCATCCTCCTTTCACTTGCTGCATACGGCTGTTAACCTCTCCCTTTCGCTTTAAATTCTGTTTCCATGGTCGTACCTTTATGATCCATTTCTTTTTATTATCCCTTCATAAATTAAAAGAAGGCAATAAAAAAAGCCCCTCTCACTAGGTCCACCTTGGCCGGTTGTGGGGACAATGGCAAGGTTGGGTATGCCCCTTACCAGAGAGATACCCTCAGCTTTGAGACGCATCGACACCTCTCTTCTTCTGACTCTTTTGTGGTTTCTGAGTTGTATCTGCTTACGAGGAGGGAGGCTCAACTATTTGATAGCCCCCATGGTGAAGCCGGCGATAAAGCGATCCAGGAAGAAGGTGTACAAGATTGCTACGGGGATACTCGCTACCAGGGCTGCCGCCATCAGCGGGCCCCAGCGGAAAACATCGCCCCTGACGAGCTCGGTGGGAACCCCTATGCTGACAGTTTTCTGGGCCGAGACCGAAATGAAGGCCAGAGCGTAAATGAATTCCTGCATGCTAAGGGTAAAGGCGAAAACCACAACGGTGAGGAGTCCCGAGATGGACAGGGGAAGCACAACCTTGACCAAGGCGCCAAGGCGGCTGTAACCGTCGATCAGGGCCTGCTCCTCGATATCGGGGGGGATGGACTTAAAAAAACCCATCAACAGCCAGGTACAAAAGGGGATGGTGAAAGTTGGATAGACCAGGATCAGGGAACCAATGGATTCGGTGAGGCCAAAGAATGCCACCACCCGCGAGAGGGGGATAAACAACAAGGTGGGGGGCACCAGGTAGGTCAGAAAGATGCCGATGCCCAGCCCTTCTCCCCACCGTCCTGCCCAGCGCGTCAGACTGTATGCAGCCGGGACTGCCACCAGGAGCGTGATAATCACCACTGCCGCTCCCACGACAAAGGTGTTGAGCAGGTACCTGAGAAACAAGGTGTGAAAGAAGAGCACGCGCAGGTGGTCCAGGGTGGGGGCGGCATTGAGGATAAAGGGATCATTTGTCGGGTTGAACAGATCACTGTCTCGCTTGAAGGTGGTGATCAGCATCCAGTAGAAGGGGAAGGCGCAAAATATAGTAAAGAAAGTCGCCACCCCATAAATGGAAGCCTGCTTTCGCAGTTTTCTGAAGTCAGCCATCACGCCACCTCTCTACGACGGGCAAACCGGAGCACCAAAGCTGTACCCCCAGCCAGCACGGGGAAAAGAAATAGGGCAACCGCCGCCCCCTGACCCAGGTCTCCCGCCTCGATTCCCACAAAAAAAGCCCATGAGGCCAGTACCTGAGTGCTATTGATCGGTCCGCCCCGGGTGAGCACGTAGACCACGGTCATATCGGTAAAGGTGAAGACAACGCCGAAGAGCACGGCGATGCTAATGACTGGGAGAAGCAGAGGGATCTCGATCTGGAACAACCGGCGCCAGAAGCTGGCGCCGTCAACCGCTGCTGCATCGAGGATCTCATTGGGAATGGCACTGATCCCTGCCAGGAGAATAACCGTGGCCAGTGGAAGTATCCGCCAGGTCTGGACCACGATCACCGAGGCCATGGCCAGGATCGGCCTACCCAGCCAGTAGAGATTGGAATCGGCTCCGAAGAAACCGTGGGGTACGCCGAGAAGGCCAGCGGCTCTGAGGAGCCAGTCCATGGGGCTGAAAACGGAGTCGAATATCCAGAGCCAGCCGATGGCGCCCAGAGAGATGGGGGCCGTCCAGGGCAGCAGAATCAGAAAGCGCACCACCTGCTTGCCCCGAAAGTCCTCGGAAAGAGCGAGGGCCAGAATACTCGAGAGCACCACCACCAGGGCTTGGGAGACGAAGGTGAACAGGAAGGTGTTTTCCAATGACCTGATGAACACCGGGTCATGGAGAATAGTTGCGAAGTTTCTCAGGCCGACGAAATGGATACTCGGATTTCCGGTGGTGGCATCACTAAGGCTGTAGAGGATGGCCA
Source organism: Deltaproteobacteria bacterium (assembly GCA_022340905.1). GTDB lineage: Bacteria > Desulfobacterota > Syntrophobacteria > BM002 > BM002 > BM002. The sequence continues at coordinate 8,432 of JAJDNB010000086.1, forward strand.
GAACGAAAGGGAATCCTACCAGGGCCACGATATAGAGAAGCGCCGGCGAAATCATCACCGGGGCAAGTATTCGCCTCCTGTCCCAGTACTCCCTAAAATGTGCCTTTGGCGCAGTCTCAATCGCGTCCATCTGGTTCTCCGGCAGGTATATTCTTTTCAATGCGCACGCCGGTTTGCCGATCAAACAATTTGACCTTTCCTTCCGGCACGGTGAAAAGGTGGGTTCTTCCCGCCTCGATGGGGAAATTAATGTTAGGGGCGAACCTTGACACCACCCGTTGTCTACCGAATTGCTCATCGAGCCTGCCATAGATCAGTCGGTCACCACCCAGGTCCTCCACCAGGCTCACCTCGAATTCGAACTGTTTCAGCTCTCCGTGCCCCTGGTTTACCTCAAGGGGTAAGAAGCTCTCCGGGCGGAAGCCTACGAGTACGTCGCCCTGCTCGGTGAGGTTCATGGGTGGCGACCCCACGAAGGTGGCCACAAAGGTATCTGCAGGTTCATGATAGACCTCCCACGGAGTGCCGATCTGCCTCACCTTTCCATGGTTCATCACCACGATTCGATTCCCGAGGCCCATGGCCTCCACCTGGTCGTGGGTCACATATATGGTGGTGATGCCGATTTGTCTCTGAAACTGCTGCAATTCTTCGCGGGCACTGGCTCGCAGCTTGGCGTCAAGATTGGAGAGTGGTTCGTCCAGGAGAAAGACGCTCGGCATGCGCACCATTGCCCGGGCCAGGGCAACCCGCTGCCGTTCACCCCCAGAGAGCTCGCGAGGCTTACGGTTGAGAAGCTGCTCGATGCCGAACATCTGCGCCGCCCATTCCACCTTCTCATTGATCTTCTCCTTTTCCATTTTCAGTGCACGCAAGGGAAAGGAGATGTTCTTGAAGACCGTCATGTGGGGATAGAGGGCGTAGCTTTGAAAGACCATGGCGATATTGCGCACCCGCGGCGGCAGGTCGTTCACCACCCTACCGCCGATGACCACCTCTCCAGAGCTTGGCTTCTCCAGTCCAGCGATCATGCGCAGCAAGGTGGTCTTGCCGCATCCCGACGGCCCCAGCAGCACGAGAAACTCCCCCTCTCGGGTCGCCAGGCTGATGTTGTCAACGGCCTTGTGATCATTGAAGTACTTGGTAAGGCCTGTTATTCTCACCAGAGCCATGGGTCCTTTCCTCCCCTTCACAGTTGATCTGCCTCTTGGGCAAACCCCATCGTCCGGTTCGATTGACAAAGGGAAGCCCATGTACTTGCTCCCAGAGCCGGGCCGCCGGGATGTCAGGGAGGCCAACAGCAAATCGGGCCTCCCTGACAGTTGGTCTGGTTCCTCCAGCGATGAGCTTTACATCTTTCCCCCCACCAGCCCTCGCTTGCGCCAGGCCTTAAAGGTCGTCTGGATCTGTTTGTCTGCCTGGAGCACTGCTTGGGAGGCTTTCATGCCCTGAGCGGCGCTAGCGATCATATTGGGCAGAATAAAGGTGGAAAATACCTCGCCGATGGCCGGGCTGGCCGGACCTGGATGGCCTACGTTGGTGCACCATTGACTTCCGGTTTTGAGTACCGAGAGCTTCCCCTTCGCCTCACCTTCCAAACGGAAGGGGTCATCGTCGAACCAGGCATTGTTGAGGTCCATGAGGGTCGATGCGCCCATGACTCGAGGATAGCCGCGAGCGCCCGCCGGAATGCGCGTGTCGAAGAAGGCAGGGGAGTTATAGAGCTTGCTGTAATACATGGCCTTGTCGTAGTTCTCCAGCAGGGCCAGAATGAACTCCTTGGCGGTGTCGGCATTTTTGGAGTACTTCGGGATGACGTAGATAAAGATCACGTGCTCGCTGCTCCATCGCGTTCCCTTGGGTCCTTTCAGTGCCGGCACAAAAAAGACGTCTTTGGCAATCTCGGGCACCTGCTCCTGGGCGGAACGGTAAGCAGAGATGGAGTTGAGAATGTAAGACGCCCTGCCGGCAATGAGGGCCTGGTTGTTTGACACCGCGGACCAGGAGAAAATTTCAGGGGTCATCGCCGACTTGTAGAGCCTGGACATATATTCCACAGCCTCCACCGTCCGCGGGTTGTTGATCACCACATTTTCATTTTTGTCCTGCACCGAAGTATCATAGGACCACATGAGCGCCCGTGCCGCCATGTTCGAGTCGATCTCCTGGGACATGCCAATGCCCAGCTGCACGCCGAGTTCCTTTTTGATCCTCGATCCATAGGTTATGAGGTCTTCCCAGTTTTCAGGCCCATCAGGCTTGCCAACTTTTGTCCACAGGCTCTTGCGGTAGTCACCGGGATCTATGGTCCAACCGTGGCAGAATCCGTAATATTTTCTGGTAACCGGATTGTAGGAACTGTTCGTGCATAGGCCGATCTGCTTGCCGAATCTTTTTTGGGCCTCCTGGTTCACGTCGGTTAAATCAAGAACGCTGGGCTCGAGTTGTGACGGAGGTGCAACCCATTCAATCAAGTCGTGTCCCTCGCCCGCGGAGATCTCTGCAGCAGTCCGGGCGCCAATCTCTGCCAGACCGATGTGATCCACGGTCACCTGGACGCCGTTAGCCTCTCCCCACTGTTTGGCGAAGGGATCAAAAAACGAGGAGTCGTAACTGGGCACAAAGTGGGCCCATTGAAGGATTTTCAGCTCCTTCTTGGCGGCCCGTGCCTGCCGCGGAATGAAAATGGTGGGACCCATTCCCGCGGCCAATACCCCTACCCCTGCACCGGCAGTTTTGATGAAATCCCTTCTGCTAATGCCTTTCTTAATGTTCTTTCCCATGATGTCCTCCTTTCTCAACAAAACATGGTTTTTACTTTAACCTGAGATTGGACAAAGTGACATGTATGAGTATTCAAAAACTAAAAATGGCCAGGTCGGTAATGGGTAGACTACAGGTGGAGTGCGAATCAGCACGAGCAGAAGCAGGAATATCGGATCCGGGAAGAAAGCACTTGATCTGCCTGCTAGATGTTATCGGGTTTAATGTAGCAATGTGAGAAAAGGAGAATTACACGCCAGCCATAACGGATACTTTACCTTATTTGGCAGAAGGAGGGAAGTTTATTGCTTACCTTGTTCAATCTTTCACCTAGCAAAGAGACAACCCTTGAATGACATGGTTAAATTAAAGGTCCCGATAAGCTTATCTTCCCTGTAACCTTTTCAACAGTTCTAGCGATAATAAAAAGTAAAGGCGTAAATCTTCTTTTAACCTATAATGAATCGTACAGTGGCAGGAGGGCAAAATGAGAGTCAACAAAGTTTTGGTGGTAGTGCTGTTCTTGACAATCTTTTTGGTAGGCACGGTTGCAGTGGAAGCGGGAGGTTTCGGGCGAGGTCATGGATTTCGGGGAATAATGGGCCCAGGATTTCACGGTTTAAAGACCATGATGCAACTCGACCTCTCGGATTCTCAGAAATCAGAAATAATGAGTATTTTGGAAAAATACGACAATGAAACGGCAACCCTCAAGGAGAGCCTGAGAGAGACGAGGAAAAACCTTGCCAGAGTATTGGACACTGAGCAAGTAGATGAAAATCAAGTAAGAAGTGCTCTGCGTCAAGCGGCGCCAATCAAAGAAGAGCTCTTTGTGATGAGAGTAAAAATGGTGGCCCAGCTGAAAAAAGTGCTTACTCCCGAACAACTCCAACTGTTAAATCAGGGCAAGGCTCACAGAATTGAAGGGTGGAAAACGAGGAGCGGTCCCGTGCCAAAAGATACCAGCAATTAGTGGGCAGAGGTGAGGTAGTAGTGACAGTTTCCACACCTCTCTAACCCATGGTACTCGGTTACTGGGCAATGTTTTTTAAAAAGAAAAAATCTCGCTGATAGGTCTCCATGGTTAATGACTCTAACAGTTCTACTGATACTGAAGTAGTTTATCAGGTTGTTTCAGGAAACGTGAATGCTTTTGAGCAATTACTGAAGAAATATGAATCTCATGTCGTCAGAATTGTTAACAGGCACATTCCATTCGATAAGGTAGAGGAGGTCGCACAGGATGTGTTTGTCAGAGTTTATAAGTCACTGCCGAACTTTAAAAAAGGCGGCAGCTTCAAACAATGGCTGTCAACTATAACCGTAAGGACGTGCTATGATTTCTGGAGAAAGCATTATAAGTATCGTGAGATACCAGTTAGCTCTCTCTCTGAAAAACATCAGGTTTGGCTCGAGGAGGCCATGGCCACCAGATCAAGTCAGTCTTTCGACGAGAGAGATTCACATAAGGAAGCAAAAGAAATATTGGATTGGGCCTTGGACAGGGTATCTCCTGAGGACAGGATGGTGCTTGAGCTGGTTTACCTGGAAGGGTATTCGGTGAAAGAGGCTGCCGAACTCTTGGGATGGAGTACTGTCAATGTGAAGGTGAGGTCATTTCGCGCCAGGAAAAAACTGTATAAACTCATAAAAGAAATGGCGTAAATCCATGGAGAGTAAATAATGACACCGAGCAAAAATGAACATGAAGCGCTGAGAGAAATACTTCGGCGAGCATATCGTGAGAAACAAAAAGTCGACGTAACCAAACAGTGGCAGGAAGAGGTCATGCATCGCATTCGTGACCTCGGTGAAGTCGAGGGGAGAACAAGCTTTTTTGCACAGTTTGAGCAGCTTGTATGGCGGCTGGTGCCAGTCACCTGCCTGTTGATACTGGGGCTAACCCTGTTATTGTCTTCCGTGGAGTTCTTTTCGAGCTATGACCTTGCTCAGCTGCTCGTGAATCATACAGAAGAAATTACTCTCAACCAGTTCTTTGGACTCTAAGGTGAAACTATGAGTGCAAAAGTGATTAGATGGAAGCTGATCTCGGGCTTATTGCTTGTTTTTATCCTTGGGATCCTCGCGGGTTCGCTAACCACAGGATTTTATTTGAAGCATAGAATTGCCCCGTTTGTTAAGGACCCCAAGGCCAGAAAGGCTTTCATTATGAAAAAGCTTGCAAAAGAGTTACAGTTGACTTCAACTCAGAAGATCAAAATAGAACCAATCGTAGAACAAATGATTGAAAAACGACGGGAGTACTATCTCAAAAATCGTCCACAAATTAAAAAAATAATGGATCAAGGTTTTGATCAAATAGAGGAACAGTTAACTGATAATCAAAAGGAAAAATTAGAAAAATTAAGAGAACACTTTAAGAAATATAAGCGACAGAGAGACGCTAAACGCGCCCGTGAGTAACCATCTCGTCTCCCTGTAAGAACTGCACTCGCGGCGCGGTTCATTTGAATATTTAGAAAGGAGGGAGGACAAATGAAACACCTTACAGCTATAGCGATGGCACTTGCTTTACTCATCATCTCATCGCCCGCAGCTTACCCACAAGCAGAGTGGACAACCGAGAACCCTCCCCCTGTGGCACCTACCCTCGTGCGCGAAGGTGATTTTGCCATCAGTCTGGTCAGCGCTCTCGATATGGGCACAACTGAAAACGAGACCGAAGCGGAAACTCTCCTGGCCTCGGCCGGAATTGCTCCGAAAAATGGTTGGATCTCCGATTATCCGGTTACGCCGGATATTCTCGGCGAACTGGGCGATACTGTGGCTGCCGCAGCCGATTCGTACAGACTTTCCATGGATAAGATTGAGGCTTTAGAAGTTTTAGACAGCGTTTCAGCAGACCTGGGGTTAGATGTCCTTTCCCGCGAAGACGGAGAAACTCCACCCTCTACAAGTTCTCAGTACACTGGGCCAACGGTGATAAACAATTATTACTACAGAGAGGGCCCGCCGGTGGTTACTTACTACCCTCCCCCAGCAGATTACCTCTACCTCTATGCGTGGGTTCCTTATCCTTTCTGGTGTAACAGCTTTTATTTCTCTGGATTCTTCATCCTCCACGACTTTCATAAAGTCGTCGGCATCGGTAATCGCACAGTTGTTGTGAGCAATCACTTTTTTCACCGCCACCACCGCCGATTCTACAAAATTGACCCTGCGAAACGACGAGGAGGGAGGTCATTCAGAGGTGTGGCAAAAAGTTCCCAGAGTAAACGGCTGGCTACTGCTGAGGTTCAGAGAGGAGCTCTCTCCATCTTGCAGCGCAGTCATGAGCGGCTTGCATCCCAGAGACGACTGGTGAATAGAAACCGCCCTATTTCGAAATCGCCCAGAGGCTTCAACGGGGGGACCAGGACGGAAATTGCTCGACAGAAGCGATCTTTTGCTGCTAGCACCGGAGCAAGTGTTCGGGCGTTTCCTCGGCAAAACACTCAGAAAGGACTGAGAAACTCTGCAAGGTCTTTCACCGCTCTAGGGAGAGATGAAAGGGCAACCTCTCGCCATCCTACTGCGCCCGGGAGCGTCTCTTCTGAAACAACTCGACAGTCGCGGACTTTTAATAATCGCGCCGGAGCAAGAGTTCGCACTTTTCCTCGGCAGGAAGTCCAGAATGGGACTAGAGGCTCTTCAAGGGTCTTTGAAAATCCCAGGATGAACCAAGTGAGGTCTTTCAGCCTTCCTTTTAGGGGCGGGAGAAATTTTCCCGGCTCCCTCAATAGTGGCAGATAGGCTTTTTCCGGAAGATTCTCCAAAAAATTCCCAGGTGGTGGCTCTCCCCTTAAATGAGCCCCATTCTAGGAGTTAATATGAAGCTGTTTGACAGAGTTCTGCTGAAAGCAATCAGAAATCTGCAATCTAAAATCTGAAATCCCCCAGTGGTCTTAGCAGGTGATTCATGAAATATCCGGGCTAGTCCTTGTCCGACTTCAGAACCGCCACAAAGGCCTGCTGCGGAATCATCACCGAGCCCACCATCTTCATGCGCTTCTTGCCCTTCTTCTGCTTCTCCAGAAGCTTGCGTTTGCGGGTGACGTCACCGCCGTAGAGTTTGGCGGTCACGTCCTTGCGGAAGGCGTTGACGGTCGAGCGGGCGATGATCTTACCGCCCACGGCACCCTGTATGGCAATCTTGAACTGGTGTCTGGGAATCTCCTCCTTGAGCCGTTCGCACAGGTGCACCGCCATCTTCCGGGCCCGGTCCTGGTGGACAATCGAGGCCAGGGCGTCCACCTTCTCGCCGTTCACTAGGATGTCCAGTTTGAGCAACTGGCTTTCTCGATAGTCAGTGAGTTCGTAATCAAAGGATCCGTATCCCCGGGTGACCGTCTTCAGCCGATCGTAAAAGTCGTAGATCACCTCGGCAAGAGGAATGTCAAAGGTGATCTCCATCTTCCCCGGTGCAGGGTAGGTGAATCGGGGATTCACCCCGCGGCGCTCTGTGCAGAGCTGCATCACCGCCCCCATGTATTGCTCGGGGGTGAAGATACTCGCCTTGATGTAGGGTTCCTCACCACTCTCGATATTGGACGGGTCCGGATAGTACTGGGGGTTTTCCACGGTCAGTGTGGAGCCTCCCTTTAGGTTGAAACGATACTCCACACTGGGCACGGTCATGATAATGGCCTGATCGTACTCCCGTTCAAGCCTTTGCTGCACAATTTCCAGATGGAGCAACCCCAGGAAGCCACAGCGAAAACCCTGACCCATGGCCGCTGAGGAGTCCTTCTGGTAGACCAGGGCAGCATCGTTGAGTACGTATTTCTCCAGCGCTTCGGAGAGGGCGTGGTAATCGTCCGAGGAGATGGGATAGACGGAGGAGAAGACCACCGGCTTCACCCGCCTGAACCCCGGCAGAGGTTCCGCAGCCGGGTCGGCGTCCAGGGTGATGGTGTCACCGATGCGAGTGGCACTCACGGTCTTTATCCCGCAGATGATATACCCCGCCGCCCCTGCTGGAAGTTCGTGCCGTGGCTCCCGCCTCAGGCGAAAAATACCCACCTCTTCAACCCTGTAGGCTGTCCTGTTGGACATGAGCCGGATGGTGTCCCCTACCTTAACCCTGCCATCGAAAACACGGCAGCTTATGACCGCTCCCCGAAAGGGGTCGTAGGTGGCGTCAAAAATTATTGCAGAAAGGGGACTGTCCACGCTTCCCTTCGGAGGTGGAATACGCTCCACTATTGCCTCGAGGATCTCCTCTATACCCAAGCCTTCTTTGGCCGAGCACAGAATGGCCTCTTCCGGGTCAAGGCCGAGCTCCCTGTCGATCTCTAGCTTGACCCGCTCCACGTCTGCAGAGGGTAGATCGATCTTGTTGATCACCGGGATAATAACCAGATCCTGCTCCATGGCCAGGTAAGCGTTGGCCACGGTCTGGGCCTCTACGCCCTGCGAGGCATCCACCAGCAAGAGTACACCCTCGCAGGAGGTCAGAGCCCGGGATACCTCGTAAGAGAAGTCCACGTGTCCGGGAGTATCGATGAGGTTGAGCTCGAATACCTGTCGAGATCGGCTGGTATATGGCAGAGTGATTGTGTGGCTCTTAATGGTAATACCTCGTTCACGCTCGAGATCCATTGTGTCGAGAACCTGGTCACGGAAGTCCCTGTCGGTCACGAGACCGGCGTGTTGGATGAAACGATCGGCCAGGGTGGACTTGCCGTGATCGATGTGGGCGATGATGCTGAAGTTGCGGGTCTGGTTCATAGTTCTCCATCTTCCGCCGCCGAAGATCGGGCCTTATGGATCGCGTTAGAATCTGTCCATCTATCTTATTCGGACGAGGAAGTCAATCAGGATGAGACCCAGGAAATTTCACTGCATCTCGAGCACCTAAGGGCGGTAAGCGTATTGGAGCCAATCGGAGATTCAGGTACCGAGGCCGCAGAAAGTTTCACCCGATTGTGTTGCTCCTACTCGCCACGGAGTCGCCGGGAGATCCCATCCAGGGCTTCTGCTCCACCCAAAGGAAGCGAGACGTGGGTTTTGTCTGGAACCTGGTATTCCCGTGGGTTGATCCGTATGAGCCGAGCCTCGAGCCTCCTTGCCACATATTCCGCCTGGTTACGAACAGTGGGAACTGCCTCACCCGCTCCGATTTCCACTACTGCCAAGGGGAAGTCTGTGGAGTATACGATTTCCAGCCACCTGGCAAGTCTCTCCCTCTGTGACAAGGTTCGTGCTGCAATCCACGCCCAGTCACCGAACATGAGAATATTAGGACGGGCCATATTACCGCAGTTTACGCATCGTGGCAGTGGTTCTCGAGCTTCGAAACGATCTTCATTTACGATAACATCGAGGTCACGGGCATCCCAAATGGTGTCGCTGCATGGCCGCACACATTGGAAGTGATGAATAGAGCCGTGGCATTCCTCAATGTGCGTCGTCCTGTAGCCTCCTTTTTGAAATTGACCGTCCACGTTTGAGGTGAAGACAAAATATTTTCCCGGCTTGTTTTCGCCGATTTGCAGCAGTTGCCGAAAACCCTCGTGAGGCGTAGTCCTTCGATAGAGGTTCAACCGGTGCCCGTAGAAGGCCCATGCCAATTTGGGGTTCTGCTGGAACCACACCGGATTCGCCATTTCAACGAAAGATTTGCCCAACCTCGCTATGGGCGGGTATGCTTGCCAAAACCCTTCATTTCCTCTAAAGTCAGGCAAACCCGAATCAACGCCCATACCTGCTCCGGCACAAATGAATAACGCTCCGGCACTGTCGATAATCTCTGCCGCCCGTCTCAGATCTGCTCCTAAACTCATTTCTTCAGCCAAGTATCCTAAGAAGTTAATCGCTAGTTCCCTAGCCTGCTATTAGGACTGAGGCACATTGCAATCTTGTACATGAAACGCCCCCACAAAAGTAGCTAATAATTAGTAGTCAGTGGTCAGCGGTAAACGGTAAACGGTGAACGGTAAGCTACTCTGTGGGAGCGGCTTTCAGCCGCGATGTAAACGATTTCAACGGTTTTAACGACTCGAAAGACTTTCCTTTGAGCTGTTAGCTGTAAGCTATTTCGACGAACTGACTAATTCTCTAATTTTCCAATCCGCAATCCGAAATCCGAAATCCGCAATTCAACCTCTTCTCTATGCTCCACACCCTATGCCCCTTGCTTTATTCCTCAACGATGCATCATATGCGTTCCTCGTGGCTTTATCGATTAATGTATTGTAGGCATGCTGGATTTTTTTGAGGATGCCGCGCCTTTCCTCCTCACTAAAAAGAGAATACGTCAACAAGGATTCTTTACCATAGACTTCGAGAGCATTCTTGTATGCCCTGCTTATCTTGAACGGCGATGCGTCCACTGATATTTCTAAAATTTCGTAAAAGTTCAACTCTTCAAAATTTTTCATGACACCAAAGGCAGAGACAAATCAGCTTCGTAAGTCTCATTGACTAAAGCTCGTACAATAGTGTGTATTTCTGTGGCTGTCTTGGCATAACCATACTCATTGACGAATACTCTATCCCTCATGGTTGCATCACCAATCTTGTGATCTGAGGATACATTTCCCAAGAAGTGGTAGTCAAAATAGAGGTGTTTATTGCAGATCTTTGTGAGATCATGTCCGAAATTCTTGTCTACTTGCCATCTGAAGTGGTTGAGGATTAAGCCGATTTTTTGATCTTTGATGCATTTTTCTATATTTGTACCGTTATCTGCATCATATTGTCTTACGAAGCCGATTATATCCGAAAAAGATTTTACTTGTGAATCGCTGATTTCATTCAGATATTCTCGACAAACTATATTTAAATTATTACTTCTAAGAACTGCTTTAATTTTTCTTAAGTAAATAGATTTTAAAAAACGAAACATATTTTCCACTGACACCGGCTCTGGTGTGGTAACAATTATTCCTTCATTTGATAGAAGGCAAAAATCTAGCGTATTATAGTGTGTTCCTGACCCCAAATCGATGAAGAGATAATCATAAGACAATTTTTTTATTGCTCTAATTAGTTTTAGCTTTTGGGCATAATGCAGGTTGGCAATTTCCAACGAACAGCCGGATGAACTTATTACATACAGATTCGGTTGGGCTGTCTCCATCACAACATCATTAAGATTTTGAGCCTCTTTGTTTAAATAGTGCTTTAAGCTCACCCGAGGCTTGCCAAGGGCCAAGAAAGTATGAAGGTTCGAAGCTCCCAAATCTAAATCCACCAGGAGCACCTTTTTGCCCTGTTGCGCCAGAATCATCCCAACACTGGCGGTTATAAAACTTTTGCCCGTTCCACCCTTTCCGCCTCCGACACCATATATGCGGCTATTATTGTTCATCTGATTTTTGAAAGTTGGTCTTTGCATTGTAGGATTCGAGAGTTTGAGGAATGGCAAAATAAAATGCAAAAATCGAACCAGAGTTCGCGGGACGAATATGCAGAAGTGAGTATCTCAGAAGGGAGTTTGTTATAGAAATCGATGCTTTTCCAATAGCGATTATACCCGGAAGTGAGCCACCATAAAATCATGGCCGAAGAGCTCCAAAAATTGTCTTTTCAAGCTTTTTTAGCTTCTTATGAGATATTTTCAGGATTGACCCCGATTGCAGGTAGGATTATCTTTGCCCATACAATGGCAGTTTTGAGCACTGTCCAAAGAGGGAAAATGAGCCTTTGAGAAGCAGAAGCTTTTTCCAGCATCCTTTGATGTGCCCACGGGGACATCGGCAGATTTCTTGGTTCGCTGCAGAGAAGATGGCCCACTGTTGGCTATGTGAAAAGGATTATCCTTTGTCCGATTGCTTCGGCACCCCAAGCACCTTTTCTTCCACCGAGCAAGAGCTTGAACTCCCGGAAATCTTGAAAATCGCCGCAGGTGAAATGGAAAAAGCAAGCAGCGACAGTCAGAAAAACTGGAAGAAAGAGTCACCTGAGAAATAGTTACTCTTGTATGGAACTTGCAATCGTACCAAGCTTAACAAGGTTGAATCAGTCGTATCTGATCTAAAGGAGTAAACTTAAAAATGGGATCCAAACAAAGGCGAACTAAGGAGCGACAGCAACAGGGATTCATCCAGCAACTGGCTGCAAGAAAAGCACTATTGTTAGAAAAGGGTCTGGAGCAAGAAAGCCTTGAAAAAGACAAAGTCATTCTGCATTTGCGGGCTGAACTGAAACGGACGAGAAAGGCGATTGCTGCGATCGATACCACCCTCAAATTGAGGGAGAATGCAAGGCATCAGAAACTTGAACGCAAGAGAACAATGGCCACTGAAGGACTCGAGTCCAAGAAACAAAGAAAAGCATCCGTGGATCAGAATAAAACCAAAAAGAAGAAAAAACAAATAGCTCTGCCAGCAGATGATACAGAAGAGTAGTGGTAAACGGTGAACGGTGAACGGTAAACAGTGACACTATGCGAGAAAGGCTCTTTCGCCACTAGTACCATACAAAAATAGTAACAACAAAATGCAGGATAAATATGGCCAGTTGAAGCCAAAGATAACGAGTTTTCTTGAGACGCAGAGAGAAATATACCGGTAGAGTAAGAAGATAATAATATATGATCAGCGTTAGTGAGATATAATAGTGTGAATAAATAGGACGACCGTGAATGATGTTTGAAAGATAAAAATACAGAAATCTGGGTAGATCTAAAAAATAGATGGTAAAAAAGCGATCCACCTTACCAGTTGAAAAATACGTAAAGACATAGAGAGCAACAGCGAAGGTATATACTGAAAAAAAATGTATAAAAAACGCTTTCCCTCGGCTCATCATTCCCTATCTGCTAGCAGTTTTTCCTCAGCGGAGTCAGAGGGCTCCAAGATGAACAAGAAAAGCACTCCAAACTAATTCAAAGCCCTCTACCAGCCCCGAATGGGGTAGCCACATGTTCGCTACTACTGTCCACTTCCAGAGCAAAGTCCTGATGAAATAGTTTCCCAAAGGTAAACCCAACAGCGACCTCCTCATCCAGCCGTATCTTTTTATTATGTCGCCTGTGTAGGTACAGAATCCTGGTCTTGTAAATACATAGTTCGGCTTGTCATCTCTCCATGCTACCAGGGGTGGCAGTAGGAAGCGTCAGGAGTGCTTGAGGTACAACAAGTACATCCAGGTCATCCCGACCCATTTTCACCGAGGCGGTGCGGAAGGCTTCGGCCATATCTGCAGCTGGGGTCATGTGTAGCTGGCGCACTAGGTCAGGTGTCACCGTTCCTGCGATTATCACACTAGTCTTTTCAAGCACCTTGGCCATAATAAAAGCCCGTTGTCCTCCTGGGGCATAGCCCCCTCTTCGCAGTTTGGTCAGGAGAGAGTCCATATTTTCAGCACTTTTCATCGTTTCCAAAAAGGACCGCTCAGCGTAACCTTGACCAACCCCTTCCTCCGTAGGGGCCGGGATAATAAAGACGCCCCCCTCTTTGACTGCACAAAGGGGAGAGAAAAAGAGCTGACTGGCAGCCCGGCTGGCCTGATAGATGTTTGTATCTTTTGGAAAGCCGACTCCGGCCACGACCACGTCGTACTGTCGAGGAATAGGTACTTCGTAAAGCTGTCTTGCAACCCTGACCAACTTTTCAAAGGTCGCCTCTGGTTCACCAGCAAGAACTGCCACTGTTCGTTTGTACCCGTCTCGAACCACATTGAGGATGAAGCTCAAACCTGCACGGCGCGCAGCTTCTGTGATCGCTTGGTGGAAGGGATTGTCCTCTATCTTGCCCAGCCGGGTCCCAGGGTGATCAACCATTTGGGGGCCGTGGGTATAGGCGATCATTTGCTCACCTCCAGCACCAATGGCTGCAGTCTTCCGACCCCCTGAATAGCCGGCATACTGGTGCGGTTCAACTATCCCGGTGGCAATGAGCAGATCAGCCTCGCAAGCGATCTTATTTACTGCAAGTGGGATTCCGCTCTCAGTTGAACCCAAGCCTTTGAGTCCGGCCCCATGTAACGGCTCATGATCCACTATCCTGTACCGATCGACGATTGCCTGCCCCAGCTTGACAACCTTCTCCTCGTGCGTGCTTGGCCGGTGCATGCCGATACCGCAGAGTAAGGTGATGTCCTGACCATGCACACCAGCCACCTCTAACTCAGCCAAAAGGGCGGGTACCAACAGATAATCAGGGCTGTCCCGGGTGATATCGGTGAAGACAAGGCAGACGGTATGGCCCGGTTTAGCTATTTTTCTCAGTGGAGGGGAATTGATGGGATTGGCTAATGCCTCAGCAATGGCCTCCTCCATGTCGGTCACCGGCTCCATCGACTGGGAGGATAGGTAGGTGCCGCGCATCCCCACTGGCAACTGAAAATCCAGGTAGGATTTGCCGAAAGGGATGCGGTATACAGAAATGTTATTCTTCATAGGTGCATCGTCGAGAGTGAAATGCACAAAGATCATAACATAAAGTTCATCAGGTAATTAGGGAATTTGAGAACTAGAGAATTAGGAAATTCGTTGAAGTCGTTAAAATCGTAGAAACCGTAGAAATCGTTCACGGCGAGAAATGCGGGAAAAACTGGAAAGGCGAGAAAGGAAATTACTTCTCTATAGGCATGATATCCTTTCTCACTTTTCTCGCCTGGCTAGCCTTTCTCGCACACTGCTTACCGTTTACCGCTCACTGCTCACCCATGTCTACTGGATTTTCCCAGTGCAGATTCAAGGATTTGCCTTGTTTTGCCACTACCAGGAGTATGGAACCTTCTATACGCTCCGCAAGCGTTTCAAGGCTGCCAGAGTCACGGGGCAGAACCTCTATTGCTGGAGTTCGCTTTGGCAGCAAAGGGAAGAGCTTTTCAACACTGGATATCTTCAGAGCACAGCTGGCATTCTGTAGCATGCTTACATCACCGTTTTCTTTATCTCTGAGGCCGAGCATGGATGTGACCAGGCCAACTACTTCACCATTCATATTCAACAGAGGACCTCCGCTATTACCTGGTTGGACCGGTATCGTAGTGTTATAGCTGGCCGGATCGTCGTGCAGCCCATTGACGCTGCTAATCACACCGGTGAAAAGTTTCGGCGATCTCCCCATGTAGTCCACCCGGGGGAAGCCTATGGTAAATACCGCGGTACCCAGTCTCGCCTTCTTTTTTGCCAAAGGTAATGCCGGCGGCAGTTTCTCTACATCACTGACTTCCAATATGGCAATATCCTTGACCTGATCTCCAAGTGCCAGCCGAGCAGGGAGTTCTTCCCCCAGCGTGCTGATTACCACTACATTCTGGCAACCCGCAACAACATGGTTGCTCGTAACTACATAGCCGTCTGCGATGGGCCAGCCTGTGCCAACCGTCGCACCTTCCAGTATCATTGCAGGAGTTTCAGACTTAGTTTTGATCTTAAGGGTGGACTGCTTCGTCTCTATCTGTGCAAGGATTGTCGACGCCTGCCAAATCCCCTGAGATTCAATTGACTTCTTCGCACCAGAGTGTGACCCGCCAATGATCGACTGGCAGGAAAGTGAAAGGCTCACTGCCAGAGAATCAACAGAAACAAGGAAAGACATAATCAAAACCAAGACAAACACCCAGGCGTCTGGCCTTGGCAGAGATTTCTTCAGCCCTCGCCCTCTTCCGGGGTGTATATGTCTGGCATCCGGTGACAAATTGGCCTCCTATGGTGGAACCCGTGCTGCTGGTTGCGAGTATCAAACGGGCCATGGCTAAACTATTTTTAGCAAGAAGCATGCCCCAAAATAAAAAGCCCCTGCGAGACCAGATCTTGGTCCCTCAGGGGCTTTCCATTAATAACTCCGGTGGCTTAGACTCCGGTTTTTAATCTGCAAGCTTGTCAGTTAGATAGCCATTCACCATGGTCTCTACTGCGCAGGACTGATCTCTGCCCGCCGATTAAGAGCTCTCCCTTGAGCTGTGCTGTTGTCAGCAACCGGGTCGGACTCACCATAGCCGACAGTTTTCATGCGCTCACCACTTACGCCTTTTGAGGCAAAGTAGGCATACACTGCTTGCGCCCTTCTCTCGGAGAGCTTCTGATTGTATTCCTCAGGTCCTGTTGAATCCGTATAGCCCTTTATAACAAGGCGCAGGTCCGGCCGATTACTCAACTTCTGCAGGTTCTGATCCAAAGCCATCTTGTCCTGGGGAGAGAGCTCGTGATTGTCGAAGCCAAAGTTTACCCCTTCTAAGCTGATAGCTTCTGGAATAACTGCAGCTGCCTCTATTGGTACGACTTCTTGCATAACCTCACGCACTTCCGTAGTGTAGAAAATATCCTTTGTTAGTCTGTCGACTGCCGCCGGATTCCCAGATAGTTCACTTGCTTCCACATATAAGCAATCACCTAGCTGGCTGATGCCCTTGAGTGTCGCCTCTCCCTTCTCATCTTCAGAAAAAGAAAGGGCATTGAAACACACATTAGGGTACTTCTCATGCATTGTTCTTGCTGCTTGCAGTGCATCACTTCCAATATTTGCCTCGCCATCAGAGACGATCAGCACCGCAGTCTTACCAGCAGTTTTGCTCAGGGTTCCGTCCAGGGCCAAAATCGCATTCCCCAGGGGAGTTTGGTTGTCAAAGACTTTACCGGTATCGGGCAACCCCTCGATCTTTTCCTTGAACATTTCCCTGTTGTATTCTCTATGGTTGATCAGAGTGTTGTCAGGTGCAAAAAGTACCAGTGAACCTTTATAACCCAGTTCCGGAACACGCTCGTTTAGAGCAGCAATTAATTTCTTCGCCATCTCGGCCTTGGATTGGTCTTCGCCCTGGTCTTTGATGAACATCGATCCAGATTGATCCAACAGAATGATAAAGTTGTCAATCTTCGGTATAACTCTTACTTCTTCATTTTTATCTGAATAGGCAGCTTTAATCTCCTCCATCACCTTATCGCCAGACTCCGCAGTGAGTGCACCCATTAAGAGGATTGCACCCACAATACCTAGCAATACACCAAAACCCTTCACATTGCCTTTCATACCATTTCCCTCCTTTTGGCTGCATTTTTGAATGCAGCACATCATGACCTCACTAGGAACTTCGCAAACATCCGGTTCGCTTGCATCAACGTTTCGATAGATGCTGGACCAAGCGAAATTTATGTTCACCCCAAAAACAACCCACCACTTAAGCTCCGGCGATATGCCGCCTGCATTTATCGCAGAATTTCTCGGGAAACTTACTCACCCATTCAGAGGATGGCTGTCGCAGTGTTATACCGCGATACAAGATCCACTTGCCGCAGTGGGTGAGATGTTGCAACTTTCCATTGTTGCCGTTGACCCGAGTACGCTGGGTCGACCAGTGCAAAAGAGTTTTTCTCATAAAATATCCTTCCTCATCTCAGTTATCTATCCTTGGGAAATCACCCTTCACCGCTTAGTCATTTCTAAAATTTTTGTCTATTGCCTCGCCCCTCCTTTTGCAGGGTCTCATTTCCATCGAAAGTTTCCCCCCACTCTCACTGGGCCTGAGCCGCAACGAGGGAATCTTGTCACCCGTGGTCTACAACTGGAATTACTGACCTCATAAGAAAAGGGAAGAGAGCGGATGTTGCTCCGACCATCTTCCCTTCCATCAGTGAGAGATATATTTCGAAACCGGGTGAGATCTGGGCCGTTTGATCTGCATGTCGACTTGATCTCTGATTCCCTACTCAAGCTCCTTCACTGTAAGCAAGCGCAGCGTTTTGACCCCTTCATTTTCTGTAACGGTACCAATAGCTTCTACGTCTTTACCCACCATAGCAGATAGGTCTCTACCGGTAACATTGTATTGTTCCCCGTCATCACCCATGATCACCAAACCAGCATCAGTCTGTTCAACCGTTCCGGTGATCGCAATTTTTTCCCCTTCATCCTGTGCTGCCACAACACTTACTCCGACCAGTACAATCGCTAATGCACAAACAATCATGATTATAGTCTTTCGATTAAACATCATCTTTTTCCTCCTGTGAATTTATCTGAATGTAATAAGCTCATCTATACAGCAACGAAGGTGCCAAACAAATAACATATGGATATTACTGTATTAAATCTTTTCTGAAGGACATTGAAGGGAACATAAAGTTCCGATTTTTTCGAAAAGAATATCCTTTTTGTCTCAGCCAGAAGATGGCTAAGTGGTTACAAGAACTGGAGAAAACAATCAAATTTCTTGAATAGGAACTCCCAGGACCGAAATCTGGAGGCTCGGAACTGCTATATCCGATTCAGAAAAGAAAGGACTCGGGGTTGGGAGATCTTGGATAGATTCCCGTAAAGAGGAGAGCAAACAGGCTTAGAGCGCACAGTCAGATTTCAGGCATCAAGTGATGGAAGTCAGCGGTCAGAGAAAGGTAAGGTATAGGCTGATCTTTCACCTATAATGTATAACATTCATCCCGTTTACCGTTTACCGCTCACCGTTTACCAAAAAAAGCGGAGTCGAAGCTCCGCACGTTTTAGCAAAGTCCTGGGAGAATTACTCAGCCATTTGCATTGGGTTCAATTACTAGGGTCTCCAAACTCTGCAGTGCCCTAGAATCTATCTTCACTTTGTCCGCTCGCAGGTGCTGGAGGATTTCCTTGGCAATAATCTGACGGCCTTGGCTAGAAATCTTCAGAAACCTAACGCCCATGCCACGGGGCGAGATCGCATCATCTGGGCCATAGATATTGGAAAAGACAACTTCAACTGTTGCTTGTATGGAAGAACCAGAATTGGGAACGTCTATGGTTACATCGAATACTTCGTTGAGCCGAAGTGGATTTGCACATCCGATGTAGGCCCCATTAGGACTAAGGTTTAAAGTCACTCCATCAGTGGACCGGTTATCAGTACTCATCGAAACCGGCCACTTGATCTTGGCTCTAGCGAAATGGCGATTTTCCATTTGTTATCCTCCTAAGCTACGTGCCGGAGTGGCTATACTGAAATAATCGTGCCAATTCGTCCGCACAAGCAATTTAATAGAATTTACAATTACTTAATTACAAAAACAGAAGAAAACCTACCTGAGAATGGTGGAAAATATATTCCATTTTTAACCAAATAAGGTAACACCTGAGTGGTAATGGCAGGAGTCAGAGGAGGGACAGATTTTAGATTGCGAAATTTGGATTGCGGATTGGAGATTTTTAAATTCGAATTTCGAAATTCTAATTTCGAAATATAATCTCTATGCGCCTTGCTCAGTTTCTCTGACTGGAACTTCAGAATCCAATGTTTCCTCTACAGGATACAACCAGTCTTCCTTACACTGTCGGGTGCAGAAGAAATACATTCCATCATGGCTGAGATGGATGGTCACAGGATCTTCTTTGGTAAAGGTCTTTTTGCACGTCACACAAGTAAGCATCATGTTATCCAACTCCTCGTGCCATGTGTCTTTTGCTACTGCCTCAAACAACACCAAAGGGCTAAAGTTTGCCACCGGTTGATTTTCGGAAAGTTCATCGGACACTACCAGTGACCACTGACTCAGGTAGTGCTTTCCGCAGCCTTGTCCACCATACATTTACTGCCAAAGTGCGGTATGCCTCCCCACCCTCGCACAAGCAGAACAAAATCTGGCCATTACATTGGGGGCATTGTTCTACACCGCAACCAAGATGATGAAATCCGCCTGCACCGACCTGGCACTCCGGGCAGTTGTGGGGAAGGAGACTTAGCTGCGTTTCTTCTCCGAAAGGAATTTGCCCCTCAATTCTTTTCAAACAGGAATACGCCTTGTCTTTGTCCTGCTCGCAAAGATCGCAGATTCTCACTCTAGGGACCTCCTTTCTGTCCACTGCATTAACCTTGTTGAAATGTATGCCCCTAGCCTGGATATTTCATGAATTGCTGTCGCGAGACCACAAAGATGGGTGTGCCACCTGGCTACCGCAGGGTGTTGGTTCCGAGTCGTACCTGCATGGTACGTCGCAGGAGCCGACACCCGAGGACGGCAGGGAGGACGACCATATCCGCGGACACAGCAAGTGATTCATGAGATGTCCAGGCTAAACCGGATATTTCATGAATGTCTTGGCTATAATTTACCGATTATCAACCGACGTTGATTCAGTCAAATGCGATTAGACCTAAAAAACAGTCTTGGCATTCACAAGTTATGCACAAGGACTAACTCAAGGTGAGCACAAAGAATTTTTGGCAGGATCTTTACAAGATATGGAAATAACAGCATATTTTCTTGCTCTGCGAGAAACTGAGAAATATTCTTACCTTAAATTTGTTATCCACATTGTGATTATTTCCGCATACCTTGGCCTTTCTCTTATTTCCTTTCCATTTCGCACAAAATCAGCCTCTAAGGCAAAAGGGCACAAGTGTCTAGCTCCGAGTCCAGTTCGCAATGTGATATCTACGCCGACTGTGAACTGAGATCTCAATCAGCCAGCAGGCGAAGGCATCGATTATATCCCCTAACCCGCACACTCAGTTAGAAATAAAACCGACGCTCCGTGATGTAGCTGCTTTAAAGGGCATACTTGTGGTTTGTTATGCAGGTTCTCTAGAAATCGTTAACAGGTTTCCGCGGTGGTGATTTAATGTCCCCTGCTTCTTCGAAACTGATTATAGGGCCACGTTGCCCGGACAATTGTACCCTTTCTCTTAGCCGAATTGATAACGAGAGTTCCACCCGAGAGTTCCATTCGCTCTTTCATACTGCCGAGCCCAAATCCCCTTGCCGAACTTTCAACAGCGAAAGCTTCTTCAACATCGAAGCCGCGGCCATTATCTTCAATAGAAAGCTGGATGGTATTGTCTTTTCTTGCCAGGGAGACGGTGACCATATCAGCTCCACTATGTTTTGCCACGTTATTCAGGGCTTCTTGGAGTATCCTGTAGACTACGATCTTCAGGCGATTAGGAATGTCACTTTCTTCCGCATCTATCTCTCTCTTGATCCCCACGGTTGAATACGTTGCTTGAAATACACGGCATAACCAGGCAATTGTAGCCAAGATGCCAAGATCATCCAGGGTAGAGGGGCGCAGGTCCATTGTTATTCTGCGAACTTCTTCGACGGTGCCTTTAATTAGGGGAATAAGGTTGTCCAAAGTACTTACACCCGACTCGATAGAACCTTTTGCCAGTTGTCCGAGGGCGTCTTCGACTCTAAATTTGATGGCGCTCAACGATTGACCAATACCATCATGGAGTTCTCGGGCTATCCTGCCTCTCTCCGTCTCCTGAGCTGTGAGAAGTTGGTACGAAAGGAGTTTTAGTTCCTCTCCTGATTTACGCAAGGCCTCCTCCGCCCTCTGACGCTGGATACCCAAGGCAATCTGATCCGCCACAACTGCCAGTGCTTTGAGGGTAAAGTCACTGATGGCTTCGGCGCCAAACATGGCCATCACTCCGACTAGCTCCTTCGCAAAAACTAAGGGATAGCCTGCAAAAGCCACTATCCCAGTTCTTTTTGCCCATTCCTGGTCAACGATTTGAGGGTCACCTATGACGGCATTGGTGATGTGCGGCTGGCATTTGTGGGCAATTATGCCGACCATTGATTCCCCTACGGCCACCCTACTATAAGAGCCGTCAATGCGAGTGTAGCGCCCCGCGCTGGCTTGCAACTCCAGGACTTTTTCTCCTTCGTCATATGTCCAGATCCGAGCAAATGTTGCCTCGAGGTGTTCCACTAATGCTTCTGTACACGGCTGCAAGAGGCTCCTCAAATTATCTCCCCTGGCAAGAGCTACACCCACTTCGCCTCGCAACGCTTCAAGTCGAATCCGATCGGCCAAATCCCCTTCTGCCCTCCTGCGCTCCTCTATTTCTTGTTTCAGTTGTTCATTAGCTGTCATCAGATCGGCAGTGCGCTCTTCCACACGTCTCTCGAGCTCAAGGTGGGATTCCCTCAGCGCAGCTTCTTTTCCCCGCAATGCCTCCTCGCTCTGTTTCAGATTCCTGAAAAGTAAATCATACGGTTTTGTCAGACCAGTTTGGATAATGGCCTTGTAAATGAGATAGAAGGAAAGGATTTTGAGAAAATGTCCAAACAAATTGGAAATGCCGTAAACGCTAATGTAATGGGTGAAGGCCAATTCGGCGACAATGGTTACCAAAATGGAGGCAACCAGTAAATGTAGGACGACCTTGTCAAACTCTTTCTTTTTTCTGACCACTAAGACGACGGAGATGGCGAGTATAAGGCAAATGATATATTCACTCCATTTCTTAAACGGGGTCAGCCCAACCCCTTCAACAAAGCAGTCGGGAAAAACCCGCCAATAGAAAATGGATGTCAGTAGTATAAAAAACACAACAGAGTAACCGATTACCACGAATCTCGATTTTAATTTGCGGCCTAAAACGAGAGGCGCAACGAGAAGAGAAAGACTTTCCATGTACCTGGCTGCCAGCCATAATTGAGTCGCTAAATTGGCACTATCTCCTTGGAACACACCCATACCTTTGTAGGCCAATGTGTGGAGTAAATCGAGACCCCCCACAAAGAGATAAGCTATTCCGATAAAGAGAAGGTAGTTGTTTTTCAGAAATTGCCTGGAGTTCCAGGCAATCATGAAAATCCCGCAGGCCACGACAATACTGAAAATTTCAGCTAGACTGTGAAAAAGGAGGTAGCTGTGGAGGCTCGTGAGGTAGAGTCCTGATAAAATCAAGGCCCACGAAAATACTTCTATAAATGGGTGTGGAATAAAAGCCTCTCTTTTCATAATTGCCCTAACCGGCTAAAGGCATGAGGTTTAACCCAATGATGAGTAAAATCTTGGGACACTCTAGTAGTTTTTTTTGGGGGAACTCCTGACTAAAGATCAGATTACAACACTGTGGTCGGCGGTGCAAGAAGAAGGGTTGCGACCCTGATCTTGACCGGGTCGTCCGGGTGGGTTACCGTTCCTTCACACGTTCAGCGTAACGCCACAGTTACTAGCACAATCTCTGCCCCTGGAGGAATACCATGCCCTACAAAGACCACAAGTGGTCCAGAAGAGACTTTTTGCGAGCCGCCACCGCTGCCGGTGTGGGGTCAATGATTGGAACCATCGACCGCTTCGCTGAATCTTCAACCGACCTCCCCGCCATGCCCACCCGCCCTTACGGTAGAACCGGTGTTAAGGTGCCCATCCTTGGGCTTGGAGGAAGTTTGGACCTAGATCAACTCATGCTCAGACAGGCCGTCAAATGGGGAGTAACCTATTGGGATACAGCGAGTTCCTACATGGGCGGCAATAGTGAGAAGCGCATTGGCAAATACCTGGGCAAATATCCTGAAGATCGCAAAAAGATCTTTTTAGTAACAAAGTCTCACGCTTGGACCGTTAACGGTCTGACAAGAGATCTCAATAAATCTCTAGAGAGAATGAGAACTAACTACGTCGATCTTTTCTGCGTACATTCTCTTAAGAGTATCAATGAATTGGATGGTGACACAAAGATTTGGAGTGAAAGGACCAGGGCTGCAGGTAAAATCAGGTTTTTCGGCTTCAGTACTCACAGTAACATGGCAGAATGTATGCTCGGAGCGGCAAAGCTTGGTTGGATTGACGGCATTATGATGTCATACAATTTCCGTCTGATGCATAGCGATCAGATGAAAAGAGCCGTGGATGCATGTGCACATGCGGGCATCGGCCTTACCGCCATAAAGGCCCAGGGAGGTGGGTCGGTGAAAACCAGTAGTGAAATCGAGCTCGAACTCGCCGGACGCTTTCTGCAGAAAGGATTTACCGACGCTCAAGCCAAGCTCAAGGCGGTTTGGGAAAATCCCAATATTGCCAGCATCTGCACGGAGATGCCAAACATTACGATTCTCATGGCTAACGTAGCCGCCGCCATTAATCGGACCAGACTCTCCTCAGATGACAAAAAAATGTTGCACAAATACGCCCAAGTAACCCAATCATACTACTGCGCCGGCTGCACTGACCTGTGCGAGTCAGCTACCAATGGCATTGTTCCCATTGGGGACATAATGCGCTCTCTGATGTACTACCACAGTTACGGTGATTACCGTCGTGCAGCTCAGGTCTTTCAGGGAATCCCCCGGAGGGTTCGGATTGAGATGGCCAGTCTCGATTACACCACAGCTGAGCAGAGGTGCCCCCAGAAAATGGCCATTGGCAATCTTGTGCGACAGGCAGTGAAAGAGCTCTAACCAGGACGATTCAAGATGTGCTGCGAGACAAGGAGCCTGAGATTGGTCAAATCAAGAGAAAGGAAATTCTCCAGATCAAGTGGGGACACCTCTTAAGGCAGGTTTAAAAACCAATAAGCGCTGTTTTGCCATTACCGCTTTCACATCAAATATACTGCGAAATTGTTTTG
>JAJDNB010000096.1 GCA_022340905.1 Deltaproteobacteria bacterium
GCTGCCTTTTTTGTGTTCAAAGTGGGTGACAATGGGTTAAGGTATTAATGCAGAGACAGATTAACAGGATAACCCTGAGTCGGAATATCGGAGTAGTGGAGTAGTGGAGTGTTGGAGCAGTGAATCCTAGGATATTAGCGGTCGGCACCGGGGCAATAGGTGGTTTTTATGGAGGAAAATTGGCGCAAGCGGGTGCCCGGGTAAGCACCCTCTGCCGGTCGGATTACGAAACAGTAAAATCCGAAGGCATAAGGGTCGCCAGCACCTTTGGTGATTTTCATTTCACTCCTGAAAGGGTCATACGACGCGTAAAAGAATATGGCTCCCCGCCCGATTACCTCCTCGTGGGACTAAAGGTGCTACCTGAAATAAACACTCCTGAGATCATAAGAGAAGTAGTTGGTTCGGACACAGCTATCGTCCTCTTACAAAATGGTGTGGAAATAGAAGAATCTGTGGCCCGAGCATTCCCGAATAACGAGATCATCAGCGGTCTTGCTTTTATCTGCGTCACCCGAACCGATCCGGGTCACATTGTCCATGTGGACTTTGGTCGTCTGGTAATTGGCCGATTCCCTGCGGGTAAGTCAGATAAGACGGATCACCTTGCCAGGCTTTTCAATGAATCCGGTGTGCCATGCACAGTCAGCGAAGACGTGGTTACTGACAGGTGGCGAAAGTTGGTGTGGAACGCACCTTTTAATCCCATCTCTGTCTTAGGAGGTGGTGCGGACACCAAAACCATGGTGGACAATCCTGAGTCTCTAAAACTCGCCCGTCAAGTAATGGAAGAGGTGTGTCGGATTGCCGAGGCTGAGGGTCACCCCCTCCCAGCTGGAGTTGTAGAGGAGAACATTGAAGGGACCCGCAGGATGTCCCCTTACAAGAGCAGCATGTTGGTTGATTTCGAGGCTGGGAGACCCATGGAGGTTGAGGCCATACTCGGAAACGGAATCCGGGCAGCCAAACGACATAAGATTGCTGTGCCTCACATGGAAAGTCTTTATGGCCTTTTGAAGCTGGTGGACGAAAAGATTCGCAACCAGAGGAGTCCGTGAGAAACTTCTCTATCAGCCTGCACCAGATAGAAACTGCTCAATAATTCGGTCTTTGAATGGCCTGAAGCTCTGACCTAAGTGGATTCCCGCGAAAGCGGGAATCTAGGGGATTAACAGGGTTCTTCCAAGAATTTCTTGGGGATACCTATCTAAAATATGGTATCGTAACCATTTAATTTATCTGCTAAAAAATACTGAACAGTCTCAAATATCTGTACGGAAACTCGGCAAAAGTTTCATCTCATACCATTCAGAACCGGAACGATACCGCTAACTATTTGTCCCGCTGGATTTTAAGCACCTTGAAGTAGTCTGCCACTTTTATAAAGAGTTTCTTCCACGTGGCCCAATCATGCCCGCCGGACACGGTGAAAACTTGTTCGGGTGGCAAGACCTCAGCCAAAATCCGGCACTGATCGACAAAGATATCTTCGGTTCCAAACCCTAAGACTATCTTTTTCCGATTCCTCGGATTTGAAACATAAACCTTCAAAGCTTTCCACAGATTGCATGCATGAGTCCAGGCGATAAAAGGACAATCTTCCCAGGTAGTAAGACCGCCTGCATCGTCAATTGCCCCACTTGCTCTGTCCCCACTTATAAAAGGCGCAAGCACAACTACACCATCGACATCCTCTGGATACTCGGTTGCGTAGAGCAGAACACCATGTCCACCTAGAGATATGCCAACAAGGTAGATTTCCTTGAATCCCTCAGTTTTCGCAGGCTCGATCACCTCGGTTTTCAGGAGCTCGACAATTCTGCTCCCCAGATAAAGAGTTGGCGTAACGTCAACAACCTCCAAGCTGGCCTCAAATCCTCTTTCCCAGACTTCGTCGAGGAATCCCTCGGTCTCATAATGAGATCCTTTACCCCCCATGGTGGGTAAGAGCACAACGAGTGAGCGCTTTCCCGTCATGCCTGGATAGCGTACTGAAGGCAGTGTTTTCTTGTTCGGGGATCCGGAGCACCCAAGAAATAAAACGACTAACAGTGCTATCGCACTGAGACAAATGATCCTCTTCATGGGTGTGTCCTTCTGCTTGGTTGAGGTCGGTCGTCGAACCGTCTGGATTGCAATGTGACAGAGTATTTAGTTGTCTGTCAAGCACTGATGGTTTACGGCTTGTGCGAAACTTTGTTCTCGCCAGATCTACGTGAGCCTCGGAGACCACTTACCTGTTGCCCTACCGGTCTGCTTATCCTATACTATCAGCCCAAAACTGTACCTCCGACTCGGACTGCATAAGGCTTTTCAGAGTTTTTAGAAAGCAATATGCCACATTTACCCTGTTTGTGTCGCCTTCGGGATAGTCATTGAGACATTCGCGAGCGCTCACACCTGTGCCTAGCAAAACCATCAGGTGAATTATTGAAAGCAAAGGAGTAGGTTTATGAATAGCAGGATGAACAGCTGGTTCATTTTTCTCATAACCACCGTCTTGTGTATGGTCTCAATATGGATTCCCGATGCCAGGTCTGCTCGCAAGCTGCCTATTGTTCGCATAGGTATTATCAAAGACGGCCCAACCGGCCGTTTACCCGATATCACTCCACTGGTCAAAGAGCAAATCCTTGAACTCACCACGAGGGAATTCGATGTCCGTTTTCCGGAAGCCAAATCCCTTGATGGTAATTGGGAAAAAGCTGAAATAGAGCGTTCTGTGGACAAACTGCTCTCTGATCCGGAGGTTGATCTGGTAATTACTCTCGGTTATCTAGCAACGAACTACGTGTGTCATGAAGGACCACTGCCGAAGCCTGTGGTTGCCGCCATTGTAGCTGATGCCAAGTTGCAGAACCTCCCTCTCAAAGACGGTGGGAGCGGTGTCAAAAATCTCTGCTACATCGACTCTTTCGTCAGTTTTGAAAGGGATATCAAAGTCTTCCACGAAATGATTCCGTTCCGCAAACTGGTGGTTCTTGCCAGCGGGAACGCCGTGGACTCTATCCCCTGGCTCGCGAAGAAGCTCAGCCAGACTGCCTATGAGTATACTTTCGACATAGATATTGTTCCGGTGGGGC
This sequence comes from Deltaproteobacteria bacterium, assembly GCA_022340905.1. Taxonomy (GTDB): domain Bacteria; phylum Desulfobacterota; class Syntrophobacteria; order BM002; family BM002; genus BM002. The sequence goes on from JAJDNB010000096.1 coordinate 3,084, forward strand.
ACTCCGCCGACCAGGCTCTGGCCGCTTTCCATTCTGACACCGACGCAGTTTACCTTATGCCCCTTCCACAAATGACTCCTGGTGAGTTCCGAAAACTCACATACGGTATGATCCTGAGAAAATTGCCAAGTTTCTCCATGTTGGGGGGAGATGATGTTGAAGCCGGGGTGCTTGCCAGCGTTGCACCAAAAGATCAGTTCTTGCGCATCACCAGAAGGATTGCTCTGAACGTACAACGAATTCTCCTGGGAGAAGATGCTTCCACTCTCAAAGTGGCCTTTCCCCTCGGCGAAAGGCTCACCATAAACATGGCCACAGGGAGGGCTATTGGTTTTTATCCCACCTGGAGTACACTCACCGAAGCGGATTTGCTCAATGAAAAAGTTGAGCGAGTAGAGCGAAGACTTTCTCTGGAAAGTGCCGTGCGTGAGTCTCTTGCAGCAAACCTTGACTTGGCGGTAGAGAACAGAAATGTTGCCGCCGGCGAGGAGTCGGTAAAACAGGCGCGCTCTGTTTTGCTGCCGCGGGTAGACCTTGACGCCAAAGGAGAAGTCATTGATAAAGACCGGGCCGAAATAAGTAGCGGTGCCACCCCCCAACGCTCTGTTATAGGCGCAGTAACCGCCACCCAACTCCTTTACGACGAAGACTCCTGGTCGAACTTCACGGTAGAAAAAAACTTGCAGACCTCTCGCCAAGAGCAACGGAACACCGTGGAAATTGACATCATCCGCAATACAGCCGTGGCCTACCTTAATGTGCTGCGGGCCAAGACCCTGGAGCGTGTGGAAAAAGACAACTTGAAGTTAACCCGCGCCAACCTCGAACGTGCTCAGGTGCGGGTCTCCGTCGGCATAGCCAATCGCTCCGAGGAGTTTCGCTGGGAGAGTAAGATTGCCACAGACCGGGCTAACGTACTTTTTGCTCAAGCCACAACCCGGCAAAGTGAGATAGCCCTTAACCGCCTACTTAACCGGCCCTTGGGAGAAAGATTTATTACTACTGAGACAGAACTCGGTGATCCACTTCTCATCGTGAGTAATCCGCGCCTTTTCCCTTATGTAGATAACCCGCGAAACTTTCGCACCTACAGCGATTTCATGGTGACAGTAGGGTTGGACATTGCACCCGAGCTTCTGGGTTTCGATGCTGCCATCTCTGCCCAAAAAAGAATTTTGCTCAGAGCCAAACGAGCCTTCTGGCTGCCGTCTTTTGCCGCCCAGGGGAGTGTATCCGAGGTATTGGCTGAGAGTGGAGAAGGGCAACGAAGCGACTCACCTCTGGACGACACTGATTGGCGAGTGGGGGTTTTTGCCACGTTCCCCCTGGCAGAGGGCGGGGGCAAGTTCGCCACCATCAAACGGGCACGAGAAGAACTGTCGCGGATCCAACTGGAAAAAGGGGCAACATCAGAGCGAATAGAACAACGCATCCGTTCGACCCTACACCAGGCAAGTGCATCCTATCCCAACATTCGTCTTTCCCGTTCCGCTGCACAAGCGGCCCGCAGGAATTTGGATCTGGTGACGGATCAGTATGTACGGGGCCTGGTCTCCATTGTTGATTTGCTGGATGCCCAAAATTCATCTCTGAGAGCAGATCAGGATGCTGAAAATGCGGTCTACAACTTCCTCATTGATTGGATGGATGTGCAGCGCGCTGCCGGCAGGTTCGATTTCCTCATGACCCCAGAACAAAGGGAGGAATATTTCCAGAATCTCGCAGAATTTTTCAAAAAGGCCGGGGTCGAGCCGATCAAGAGATGATTGCGGAATGCCGATCTCGTAATGCAGATCGAGAAGGCATAGAGCATGGGGCAGAGAGCATAGAGTTAAGCGAGACCGAGGTTTATGGAAATTACAAATCACAAAAGCCAAATAACAAACAAAACCCAATGACCAATCCGCCTCCGGCGGACCAAACTTGTTCTGGTCATTGGATATTGGAATTTGAGATTTGTTTGTAATTTGGTGCTTGGAGTTTGGGATTTATAAGCTCCAATGCTGCATTAATCCCGCACTTTCACTCTCTCGTCTGCATAACCCATACTAGATTATGGCGCTACACTCTCTTCCTGTTTAACCCTGAAAAACAAACTGTAGAGCACCGGCACCAGTACCAGGGTGAGCAGGGTGCCGGCGGCAAGGCCGAAGCTGATCACCACCCCCATGGCAAAAAACAGGGGATCGGGTGGGATCATCAGGGAGACCAGGCCGAGGATGGTGGTCAAAGTGGTCATCAGCACCGGCTTGAATCGGGTGAGGCAAGCCTTGAGCACTGCATCATAAGGCTTTGCCCCACCGTCGATTTCATTCTGGATGGAATCCAGCAAGACAATGGCATTGTTAATAATAATGCCCGCCAGGCTGAGAAAACCTAAAATCGCCATGAAGCCAAAAAAGGCACCGGTAAGCAGCAATCCAGGAGCGGCCCCGATCAGAACCAGGGGGATGGTGATAAAGATTATCGCCGGCTTGGCATAGGAATTAAACTGCCAGACCATAAGCAAGATCATGAGCCCAAGGGCATGGGGGATATATATTTTGAGGGCGCTTTGAGCCTTGGCTGAATTCTCAGACTCCCCGCCCCACTCCCAGAAGTACCCGGTAGGAAGATCCTTCATGATTTTCTCTAAAGCCGGCTTCAGCGCCTCCTCGAGCTCTGCCGCTTGCATGTACAGATTCTTGGCATCTACCGTCACTGTAGGCAATAGGTTGCGTCGATAGATCTGGTTGTACATGGCCTCCGTCCTGAGATCTGCCACCTGGGTTAACGGTACACTTTCATTCCGCGCCGAGGAATACACCCCAACAGTCCGGAGACGATCCATGGTCTTGCGCTCCGCCCCTACAGCCCGAATCATCACCGGTATGGCCTTGTCCTCTTCCCGGAAGGTTGTTACAGGGTTGCCGCTGAAAAAGGCGTTCAGGCTGTTGGCCACCTCCTCTGAGGTGACACCAGCCCTCCGGGCTCTGGGTTGATCCACGTCCACAATTATTTTGACCACCCGGTTCTCCCAGTCATTGTAAATGCCTACTGTTCCGGGGATATCGCGAAGAGCCTTCTCCACTTGCTGACTGAGCTCGTAAATCTTATCGTGGCCCGGCCCGGAAATTCTCACCTGCACCAGACCTGTCTCATTCGCCCCCAGCCAGAACTTCTTGATACGGGGATAGACCTCAGGAAAATTCTCAGCAAGATAATCACGGGACTTGTCCATTGACGGGAAAACTGAATCAAAGTCTTTTGTGTTCACCAGAATAAACGAAATGTTAGCTGCCGGTGTCCTGGGGCTAAATGTTTGAAAAAACCTTGGTCCGCCGTAACCCACATAGGTAAGGGTGCTGGTAATCTCCGGATTGGCCTCTTTGTCGTGGAGCCATTCGAGAAAACGAAGTGCTGTCCGGTCCATGGCGTTGGTACCGTATCCGGCCGGAACATCAAGGTAAATCATGTACTGATCCCGCTCCGAGTCGGGCATGAACTGCTTTCTCACCAGACCCATGAGGAGGACGGCCCCAAACATCAGACCTGCCACCACGCCGAGGACAACTACCCGGTTGTTCAAGGCGAAAATCAAGAGCCCCCTGTATCTCTGATACATGGGTTTTTGGTACTGCGCTTGGACTTCCTCTTCGGTGAGAGCCTTGGGCTTCAAGAACCAATAGCAGTTTAGCGGGGTTACCATATTGGCAAGCACCCACGAGGTCAGCAAGGTAATGGCGATGACCACGGCCATGGAGCTCAGATACTCTCCGGTGACGTTGGGAGCCATGGCCAGGGGCACGAAGGCCAAGATGGTAGTCAGTGAAGAAGTAAGGAGAGGCAGTGCCAGGGTCTTGCCCGCATTGATGGCCGCATCCCTTCTTTCCTCCCCTTCCAGCATGCGCCTCCCTACCTCCTCGGCCATAACAATGCCGTTGTCCACCAAAAGCCCAAGGGATATGATCAGGGTGGCCAGGGTAATCCGGTGCAGCTCTAAACCGAAGAACCGCATCCAGACGAGAGTGATAATCATGGTTAGGGGAACAATAGTTCCTACGATGAGCCCGGTACGCAATCCCAGAAAAAGCATGACCACAGCGAGCACGGTGACCAGGGTCTGGATAAGATTCATGAATACCCCCCGCACCGATTCTTTCACGTACTTGGCCTGGTAAAAAGCGACATTCACCTGGTAACCGATGGGCAGCCTGTTCTGCCACTCCTCAACCCTCTTCTTTACCTTGGGGGTGAAATCCAAGACGTTCACGCCCTTTTCCATTTGCTCCACCGCCAGAATGATGGCGGGCTCTCCATTGTAGTAAGCTTTTTGCTTCGGCGGGTCGATATATGCTCGCTTTATCGTGGCAATATCCTTGAGGTAGGCAACCTCGTTGGAGGCGGGGAGTTTGATGACAACGTTCTCAATGTCCTCGATGCTCTCGAAATTCCCCGAGGGTTCAACCACGACTTCCACCAAGCCGGTCTCAATGGATCCGCCTGGAAGGATGATGTTCTGCTCCCTCAGGGTCTGGGCCAGCTGGGTGGGGCTGAGTCCATACTGGGCCAAGCGGGCGTTGGATATCTCCAAAAATACTCGCTCCTCCTGCACCCCATGAAGTGTTACTTTGCGAATGCCCGGGATAGTATAAAAATCGTCCTGCATGTCCCTGGCAACATCACGCATCTCGGCCATGGAAAAGCCCTTTGCTGTCAGGGCCACCAAGACCACAGACACATCGCCAAACTCGTCGTTCACAAAGGGGCCGATGGTCCCTTCAGGCAGCTCTTCTTTGACATCATCCATTTTATTGCGCAGGTCAGTCCATATTTGATCCAGTTCGAAAAATTTGTCCCATACATGGAGATAGATGATGGACACCCCGGTAGCTGACTTGACATTGTAGATGTCTTCTACCTCGGGTATCTGGCGGATGTATTCCTCCACCTTGCGGGTGATGAGGTCTTCTACCCGTCGAGGCGACATCCCTGGATAGTAGGTGGTCACCACCGCATCCCTGATGGTGACAACTGCGTCCTCCTTGCTGGGAAAGTTCGTAAGCATGCCTAGGCCGGCAAGAGTTAGCAGTGCCACCACCAGCATGACCAGGCGTGAGTTATCGAGCGAAAACCGCGTCAGGTTCATTCAAAACTCCCATTCGATTTCGGATTTCGGATCTCGGATTTCGGATTGAAAAAAATGAAATTCTAACCAAAAACTCAATCAGAATTCCGCATTCCACAATCATATTACTCCTTTTCCTTCATCAAATTCACTTTTTGCCCGTCGGTCAGGAACTGGACACCGGCAGTGGCTATGATGTCGCCGGCCTTGAGAGCACCAGGCTTAACAAGTACGTCGTTTTCGCGTAGCGCTAAGGTCTTCACTTGAGTCTTCTTGACAGTGGAGCTCTCTTTATCATAAATGAAAAGAAAGGATGTTTTCCCCTCTCCCACAAGAAAAGCTGACAGAGGGACTGCAAGGCCAGTCACTAATGGCTCCCCTGTTTCCGATTCCGGCATAAACTCGAAGGCAACATCCACCGACATTCCTGACCTGAAATCGTCATATTGTTCCTGCAGTTGAACCGTAACCGGATAGGTGCTGGCACTTCGTGATCGAGAACCTAACTCGGTTATCACCCCACGGACCCTGCGATCGTTCAGGGTAGGGAAGATAACATCCGCTTCATCTCCCACGGAAAGATTGATGAGAAGCGAGTCAGGCACAGCCGCAGAGACCTCGTAGCCGGATTCCTCCCCATCTAGGCCGAAAACTGCTTTGCCTACCGGGACCTCCATGTAAGGCTCAATCTCTTTGACCGAGATAGTACCATTAAATGGAGACCTTAACTTGGTTTTACGCAGATCGTGACGCGCCAGTCCCAATTGAGCCTGTGCTGCATTTACCTGGCTCTTGGCGCTGTCGAAACTTGCCCTGGCCTCATCCAACTCGGCCTTACTGGCATTGTTCGACTCGTAGAGGGCAACATAGCGCTCGTAGTTGGCTCGCCTCTCCACCACAATGGCCTGTGCTTTTGCTAGTCCAGCTTCTGCGTCCTTGACCGCTAGCACAAAAGGTTGTCGATCCAGTTCGGCCAGAACTTGATCTTTCTTGACCTGCTCGCCTAACTTAACTTCAACTTTTTCGACGGTCCCACCCACGGCAAAGCTGAGGGCGGTCTGATCCACAGGCTTGGTGGTGCCGGAGATCATCCTTATTTGCTTGGCTGAGGTCTCGGCCACTTTCATCCACTTAATAGAGCGGATGACCTCTTCCGGCTTTTCCTTTTTTCCGCAACCATTCACCATCAGCAGCGGTACAAAAAGGAAAAGAATGTAGGCAACATATTTCCTGCCGCCAGAATTTGAAATAACCATCAATACACCTCCAGAGAGTTACAAAACAACGTGTCGCCACACCTTTTCAGCAAAAACGGTAAGATCTACCGTTTCTTTGTCCTAATTGTCATTCTTAGGGAGTCACAGCCCTGCCGGGCCAAGGGGAAATCTTAACCTCTATATATCAGCTTCACTCAGATCTTTCCATTCTAGATTTGTTCGAAAAAAATCATCGGAGATTCTTCACCAGTGGCTCGGACTGGCAGATCCATTGGTCCATTTGCCATTTTAACCCGGATATTTCATGAATTGCTGTCGCGAGACCGCGAAGATGGTCGTGCCACCTGGCAACCACAGGCTGATGGTTCCGAGGCGTACCTGAACGGTACGCCGCAGGGACCGACAGCCGAGGACGCCAGGAAGAACGGCCATATCCGCGGTCGCAGCAGGTGATTCATGAAATATCCGGGTTAAGGGAGTCACACCAAAGGCGAAACCACTACTCAGATCTAAGTGTCTTGTAATAATTGATCAGCCCATTCGTGGAAGAGTCGTGAGAAGATATAGATTCATCTCCTTCTAGTTCCGGCTCGATTACTTTGGCCAGCTGTTTTCCCAATTCCACGCCCATCTGATCAAATGAGTTAATCTTCCAGATGACACCCTGGGTGAAGATCTTGTGTTCATAGAGTGCTATGAGCGAGCCCAGTGTTTCTGGAGTGAGTTTTTTGAAAACAAATGAGTTAGTGGGTCGGTTCCCTTCAAAAGTCTTGGCCGGCACCAGCCTTTCCAACTCTTGGCCGGAGAGACCTGAAGCCTCGAGTTCGGCTCTCACCTCTTCTCCGGTCTTTCCTTTCATCAGCGCCTCGGTTTGAGCCAGGAAGTTGGCGATGAGAATAATGTGGTGCTTGCCCATGGGATTGTGGCTTTGAGCCGGAGCCAAAAAATCGCAGGGAATCAGTTTGGTGCCCTGGTGGATGAGTTGATAAAAAGCGTGTTGTCCGTTGGTGCCCGGCTCACCCCAGATGATGGGACCGGTTGAGTGGTTTACCTTTTCCCCTTTTTTGGTCACACCTTTTCCATTGCTTTCCATATCACCCTGTTGGAAATAGGCGGGAAAGCGGTACATGTACTGATCATAGGGCAAGATGGCATGGGTCTCGGCGCCAAAGAAGTTATCGTACCAGATTCCCAGCAATCCCATGATCACCGGGATGTTCTCCTCAAAAGGTGTGGTGCGAAAGTGCTCGTCAACCTTGTGGGCTCCGCTGAGAAGTTCTACGAAGCGGGCCATGCCAATTGAAAGCACAATTGACAGGCCGATAGCAGACCACAATGAATAGCGACCACCCACCCAGTCCCAAAACTCAAACATATTATTCGGGTCTATCCCAAAGTTGGACACTTCAGCAGTATTAGTTGAAAGAGCCACGAAATGCTTGGCAACTGCCCCTGCGTCCTTGGCATCAGCGAGAAACCATTTCTTGGCGGACTTGGCGTTGGTCATGGTCTCCTGGGTGGTGAAGGTCTTGGAGGCAATAATGAATAGCGTGGTCTCAGGACTGACTCGTTTCAGCGTTTCTGCCAGATGGGTACCGTCGATGTTGGAGACGAAATGTGAGTGTATGCTAGGATGAGCATAGTGGGCCAGTGCCGCGGTTACCATTTGCGGGCCCAAATCAGAGCCTCCAATGCCAATGTTCACCACATCGGTAATGGCCTTGCCGGTATACCCTTTCCACTCTCCCGACCGCACGGAGTCACTAAAAACCCGCATCTTTTCGAGGACCCTGTTGACCTCGGGCATAACATCCTCACCATCGACCAAGATCGGCCTGTTTGAGCGGTTACGCAGAGCAACATGGAGGACAGCCCTACCCTCGGTGGTGTTGATCTTTTCCCCGGAGAACATGGCTTCGATCATCTCAGCAAGGCGAGATTGTTGCGCCAATTCTATGAGCAGGTCCATAGTCTTTTGAGTAATGCGATTCTTAGAGTAGTCAAAGAGGATGTCATCGAGAGGCAGTGAAAACTCCTCAAAGCGTCCGGGGTCACTCGTAAAAAGATCTCGCATATGGAGAGCGGAGATCTCCTGATAGTGTGTTTCTAGATCCTTCCAAGCGGTTAATTGGGTCACAGGTGACATAGTATTTATCCCTTCCTTCTCTCAAAAATCACAACGCTCCGCGGCTGCACCGTGTAAGAACAGTTCTTCAGCGGAAGCTGCTCCGGTGGTTTTAAAAAATCCGCTGGTGAGTCTTGCCAGGTGTCCACTGCTCTAAACCAGGTAGAGTCGGGCGGGATGGGAGGCAGCTCCACCTGTTCGGAAATATCCGACATGTTGAGTACAACATGGATGTCTTCTTCGCTCCCTGCAACTGCGCTGAGAGTGAAGGCAAGAAGCTGAGCGTTGGGATCCTCCCATGGGGGCTCGTTTACTTTGACGCCATGCCAGGTAATGTCGGGGAAATGGTGGCCCTTCTGTTTTTTGCCTTTGAGAAATCGCTTACGCCTGAGACAGGCGTGGCGTTTGCGAAAGGCAATCATCTCCCTGACAAAACGGAACATCTCCTTGTTTTGTTCGGTCAAAGCCCAGTCGAGCCAGCCTAACTCATTGTCCTGGCAGTAGGCATTGTTGTTGCCTCGCTGACTTCGAAGCACCTCATCTCCTGCAAGGAACATGGGCACACCCTGACTGAGCAGGAGGATCGCCATGAAATTCTTTGCCTGCCGTCTGCGGAGTGAGAGAATTAGGGAATCGTTTGTGTCACCCTCCCATCCACAATTGTAGCTGAAATTTTCGTTGGTGCCGTCGCCATTGTCTTCGCCGTTGTCTTCATTGTGCTTTTCGTTGTAGCTGACCAGATCGTAAAGGGTAAAGCCGTCATGGCAGGTTACAAAATTGATGGTATTTATCGGCAACCTCCCATGGGGCTCATATAAATCGCTGCTGCCGCTGAGTCTGGTTGCGAGCTCTCCCACCAACCCTTTTTCGCCACCTACGAACCTCCTGATCACATCCCGGTATCTACCGTTCCACTCTGCCCAGCGAAAACCGGGAAAAGCTCCGACCTGATAGAGCCCAGCGGCATCCCAGGCTTCCGCGATGATTTTGGTGTGCGCTAACACATCCGAGAGCTCGATGCTCCAGAGAACAGGCGGAAGCTGCATGGGAATGCCGTCTTTACCGCGGGCCAGGACACTGGCCAGATCAAAGCGGAAACCATCTACGTGCATCTCACGGACCCAGTATTCCAAACACTCGACAATAAATGTCGCTACTAGTGGGTGGTTGCAGTTGACTGTATTGCCGCACCCGGTATAGTCGCGATATACACTGCGGTCGCTGGGGTCGAGATGGTAAAATGTTCGGTTGCCGAAACCTTTGAAGTTGATGGTGGGGCCATCCGCACCTCCTTCGGCGGTGTGATTGAAAACCACATCCAGGATAACCCCGATACCCGCTTTGTGCAGAGCCTTGACCATGTCCCGGAATTCTTGAAGATGTGATCCCTCCTTTGGTGTAATGCAGTAGCTTGGATGGGGACTGAAGAAGCTGTGTGTGCTGTAACCCCAGTAATTCCTTAATCCTCTTCTGGCAACCTCCTCAGGCACATCTTGCTCGTCAAAGGCCATAATCGGCATCAACTCCACATCAGTGACTCCGAGTTCCTTGAGGTAGGGGATTTTCTCTATCACACCAGCAAATGTACCAGGACTAGCTACATTAGAGGTGGAGTGGCGAGTAAATCCTCCAACGTGCATTTCATAGATAATGGTGTCTTCTAGATTGTGATTTAGCGGTTGATCTTCCTCCCAATGGTAACTAGGCTCAACCACAACAGCCCGCATAGATGCATTGCTCTCACCTTCTGTTTGGCTGATGCGTTTACGATCCCAGAATTCCTGAGTGACGGCGCGAGCCCAGGGATCCAATAACTCCCTGTGTTTGTTGAACCTAAAACCTGATTTGCGGGTGTCGTCTGGCCCATCAACTCGCCAAGTGTAGTGAATTCCCACTGGTAGATCTTCTACAAAAACATGCCAGGAGTAAAACGTCCGATTCAATTCGGAATCCAGCTTGATTACCTGAAAAGGGGCGGGACTGTCTGCATGTTCATAGAGCAGCAATTCCACGGTCGTAGCGTGGCCGCTTAACATAGAGAAGTTAACCCCTTCGGAATCCACTGTTGCACCAAGGGGATAGCGGGATCCCGGCCTAATGTTGTATTTTCTCACTCCTTGTTCCTTTTCATTTGCCCTTTAGGCTCTTCCGCATAGATTGGAATCCCCAAGCCGAAATCTCCTATTTCCTTCTCAGGTCGATGATCTCCATGCGATTATTTGCTTCCGGATGTTTTGGAGAGGGTCCGGCCGCCAAAATCACTAAGTCTCCCTCCAGTTCATGCTTGTTCAGCCATTCTTGTGCGAAACTGTTCCAATCCTCTATCTCGTCGTCCGGCAAATAGAGTGGTTGGACACCGTAAGAAAACTGCAGTTGTTGACAGGTGGCCTCATTTGAACTGACTGCCGCAATCCATACAGGCAGCCTAAAGCGGGTGATGCTTCTCACCGATGCCCCACTTTTGCTTGGTACGATCAAAGCGGCGGGAGACACGGTTTCCACGCTCGTCTCTACGCTAAGGGCAATCAGGTCCTTTAGACTAATGGAGCATTCCCGGCCGCAGGCCCGCAACTCATTGCGGACACGGTCTCCCGGACGACGAGGCTCAACGGTAGCCGCAATCTTGGCCAGCATCTTCACTGCTTCTACAGGATACTTACCCATGGCTGATTCGCCCGAGAGCATAACGCAGTCCGTTCCATCCAAAATAGCGTTGGCCACATCGGTGGACTCCGCCCGGGTAGGACGCGGGTATTCTGTCATCGATTCCAGCATCTGAGTAGCGGTGATAACCGGCTTCCCCTTTTTGTTAGCCAGATACATAAGGTCCTTTTGTGCAAGTGCAATGCTCTCGATGGGTATTTCCACCCCCAGGTCCCCACGGGCGATCATAATCCCGTCAGCCGTATCGATGATCTCCTCCAGGTTATCTTTCGCCCGTGCTCGCTCTATCTTGGCGATAACAAAAGGATGACGGTCAAGCTCTGCTGCGGCCTGGCGCACCGCTATGATGTCCTCTTTCTTTTCCACAAAGGACTGACTGACTGCATCCACTCCTTGTTCCAGGGCGAACTTCAAACACGCATGGTCGTGTTCCGTGAAGGCACTGATGCCGAGGTCGATTCCAGGTAGGTTTAGACCCTTTCGGGACCGTAACTCACCTCCGGCGACAACTCGACACTCAACATCCTCGCCCCTTACTTTGACCACCTCGATCTGAATATAACCGTCACTCAGATACAGCACGTCACCGGGCTTGACCGCTCTTGGCAACCCTGGAAATGACACGGAAACTCGTCGGCTGTCACCGATGATCTCTTCCGTGGTCAGGATGAATGGTCCGTCCGGTCTGAGTTCTATAGGTTCCTTGGCCAGTTCGCCAATTCGTATTTTTGGACCGGGAAGATCGGCTAGGATGGCAACTCTCCTACCCGTTGCTTTGGCAACAGATCGAAGGTTTTCGATTGCCTTTTTGTGACTGTCGAAGCCGCCATGGGAAAAATTCAAACGGGCCACATTCATACCGGCAAGAATCATCTTTTCCATAACCTCGGGAGATTCAGATGATGGCCCGATAGTACAGACAATCTTGGTTTTGTTGAGAGGAAGCGTCATCTGTGAAACTTTCATTGTAGAGGAAAAAGTAGGGGCACAACCAGCAAGGTGATAGCCATGGCCAAAATCTGTAGGGGTACGCCCACCTTGACAAAATCAATAAATCGATAGCCGCCCGGCCCGAGAACCAGCGTATTCACCGGAGATGCCACCGGAGTTGAAAAGGCTGTTGAGGCGGCCAGGGCCACAGTCATCAGGAAAGGATAAGGGGAAACCCCAGCCTCCATGGCAGCGCCAACGGCAATGGGTGCAACCAAAACCGTAGTGGCAGTATTGGAAATAAACTGACTAAATAGAGAAGTGATGACAAACAAGCCCGCCATCAAAGCTATGGGACCAAACTCGCCCAGGCTTTCCGCAAGTCCGGTGACGATTACCTCCACTCCTCCTGTCTTTTCCAAAACTGTGGCCATGGGCAGCATTCCGGCGATGAGTACCAAGCTTTCCCAGTTCACTGACCTATAGGCATCTTTCATGCTCACACAGCCGACAAGGACCATGGCCAATGCTGCCAGCAAAACCGCGGTAACTGCATCCACTAGTTTGAAAGTCATCAGGAGCATCATGCCCAAGGTCACCGCCAGGGCCCAGGGTGCCTTACGTCGATTTGGCGCAACTTCACTCATTTCTCTGGGTAGATTCAAAACCAGGAAGTCCTTTTGCTTGCCCTGTAAAAGATCGATTTGAGTCCAGCTCCCACCCATGAGAAGTGAATCTCCGAAGGCAAGGGGAGTTTCAACTAACTCTTTGTTCAAAGGCTCTCCCTGGCGTAAAACTGCAAGAACTGACAAACCGTAGCGCTCGCGAAAGCGAGCTTCGCTGAGAGTCTTGCCGACGAGTTCCGATCTCGGTGCCAACAGCACCTCTACCAGCCCAAGCTCTTGAGCCGCAACTTTGCGCTGCCCCTCCCCGATCTCCAACCGCTCTAACTCTTCAGCCTTTACCAGCCTATCTACCTCCTCATCTCTTCCAAAGGCATAGATGATGTCTCCTGCCCTGAACTCCGTGCCCACAAGGGCGGGCTTCACTAATCTAGCGCGGCGCTGCTGCCGTTCTATTCCGAGCACGGTTACGCCATACCTGGTTCGTAGCAGGGCTTGGCCCACAGTCTTGCCTTCCAAAGGCGAACCGGCCCACATCCGCAAACGGCATAACTGATTAGTAATGTTGTAAATTTCGGCGAGATCTCTCAGAGAAAGACGGTCTTTTGCTGCTCCCTCTACCTCTTCTTCCCGGGGAAGTGAACCACGCCCGAATAGCATTATGTAGGCAATCCCAACAAGGAGAACCAGCAGACCAATGGGGGTAAAGCTGAAAAATCCAAAGGATTCTAGACCTTCCCTGGTCAGCTGGGTACTCACCACCAGGTTGGGCGGAGTACCGATTAAGGTCAACATGCCGCCAATGAGGGAGGCAAAAGCCATGGGCATCATCAACCGTGAAGGACTTGTGCCGGCCTTGGTAGCCAAATTGAGGGCTACCGGTATGAATATGGCCACAGCCCCAGTGGAGCTCATAAAGGCGGAGAGACCGGCCACCACCAGCATTAGCAAAATCAGCAGACGGCTTTCATTGGTTCCAGCCACGCCCATCAGCCAATCGCCGATTGCGTATGCCACGCCTGTACGAAAAAGTCCCTCACCCACCACAAAAAGACCTGCAATCAACAAAACCACAGGATCACCAAAACCCGCAAGGGCAGTGGTCGGTGAGAGCAAGCCACTGAGTATTAATGCCAATATGACCATAAGGGCCACCACATCCAGACGAAACAAGCCGCTAACAAACAGGATTATGGTGATCAGCAACAACCCAAATACAAAAAGGATTTCACCCGTCATTGAGTTGTCCTTGATATTTAAGAAGCACGGAGTATTAGAGTGTTGGAGTATTGAAGTGTTGGGGAGCTCAATTCATCTCCCTCGGCTGTCCCGTGGACGATAGCACACCAGTCCATATCTTGTCCTTTGGATCTATCCGCTTACCCTGAGAAACCGCAACAGAAATTGGCACGTGGGTAAACTCATCTCTCCAATAGCCTACAACCATACTCGTTCTTCCTGCCATGGCTGCATGCACTGCGTTGTGACCTAACATCAAGCCAAAAGCCGAATCCGGAGGCGATGCGGGCATACTCCTAATTGTGTAACTCGGGTCTATATATTTGAGTTCCATATCCATCCCGGCTCTATGGAAATATTCCTTAATTTGCTCCTTGAGAAAAACACCTATGTCACCCAGGCGGATATTGCCTGAAGCGTCCCGTTCCCTGGTTGTCCCCATCAGGTCCTGACCAGCTCCTTCAGCAACCACCACCACGGCATGGTGTCTCATTTCCAACCTCTCCTTCAGCGCTTGGAGGAAACCCTCCAAAGTGAAGCCCACCTCAGGCACTAGGCAGAAATTGACGTCGCTGTTGGCGAGGGTGGCGTAGGCGGCGATAAACCCTGCATTACGCCCCATCAGCTTCACCAGACCTATACCATTCCTTGCCCCTTGGGCCTCAGAGTGAGCTGAATAGATGGTTTCGGTGGCCTCGGCGACAGCGGTCAAAAAGCCAAAAGAACGCTGCACATAGGAAATATCATTGTCTATGGTCTTGGGTATACCGATGACGCCGATTTTAAGATCTCGCCTACCAATCTCCTCGGAGACGGCTTGCGCTCCTCGCAGGGTTCCGTCCCCACCGATGGTGAAGAGCATATTGATGTTCATCCTCTCCAGTGTATCCACCATCTCTGAGACATCCTGTGGCCCACGGGACGATCCCAGTATTGTTCCTCCCTGTTGATGGATATTTTGGACCAGCTCTGGGGTCAGTTCCAGTGGAGTGTGGCCGAACTTGTATGAGAGCCCTTCAAACCCATAGCGGAAACCAAAAACCGTCCGTACCCCGTAGTGGTGGAATAGGCTCAACACGACAGCGCGAATGACGTCGTTCAAACCTGGACAAAGACCACCACAGGTCACAATGCCGGCTTTGACTTTCGACGGATCGAAGTAGATCTTTTCTCTC
>JAJDNB010000106.1 GCA_022340905.1 Deltaproteobacteria bacterium
CAGGAGCCGGCTTTGCACCAGCTGGACTTCGATCCAGCCGGATTCGAATGGATCGACTGCAACGACTCTCTTAGCAGCGTTCTCAGCCTCATACGCAAAGGTCGCTCCGAAAAAGACAGGTTGATAATTGTGTGCAATTTCACTCCTCTGCCGAGGCACAATTATCGGGTGGGAGTACCCCACTCCGGCTATTGGCGAGAAATCTTGAATAGCGACGCCAAGGAATACGGAGGCTCCGGACACGGTAACTTTGGTGGTATGGAAACTTCACCCATCCCCTATCACGGGAGACAACATTCCATTAACCTTACCTTGCCACCACTGGGGGTCATCTTTTTGAAAGCAGATGCATAAGGCGTCGATGTCTTTCCCTCGGAGGACACAAAGGGCACAAAGAAAAATCGTTGAAGTCGTTGAAATCGTAGAAGCCGTAGAAGTCGACTTTCTCTGTAATCTTTGTGGTTGAGAGCGGAGAAGAGAGATCTTGGACAGCGAGAGAAAACTGGGTGCTGTTTACTTGGGTGGAGGGCGATGTTGCTTTACCGTGTGGGCGCCCTTTTTGGACAAGGTGGAGGTGAGAATTGTCTCTCCGAGAGAGTCGCTTGTGGACTTGGAGCGGGACGAGCAGGGCTATTACCAGGGTATAATTGAGGAGGTGGAGCCAGGCACTCTCTACCTTTACCGCCTTGACGGCGAAAAGGAACGACCAGATCCGGCTTCTCTGTTTCAACCTCAGGGGGTCCACGGTCCCTCCCAGGTAGTAAATCCGAATTTTTTCTGGAAAGATGAGTACTGGTACGGTCTGCCCTTGCGGGACTACATCATCTATGAACTGCACGTTGGCACCTTCACTGCGGAAGGGACCTTTGCGGCCATCATTCCCCATTTAGAGCAGCTGAAGAACCTTGGAATAACCGCCATCGAACTCATGCCGGTTGCCCAATTCCCCGGAGACCGAAACTGGGGCTATGACGGCACCTATCCCTTTGCCGTGCAGAACTCCTACGGAGGTCCTGTTGGCCTGAAAAATCTGGTGGATGCCTGTCACCAGGCAGGGCTGGCGGTAATAATGGATGTGGTCTACAACCACCTGGGGCCGGAAGGGAATTATTTGGCAGATTTCGCTCCCTATTTCACCGACCGCTACCGGGGTCCGTGGGGAAAGCCGATCAATTTTGACGGACCACACAGTGACGAAGTTCGACGGTTCTTCATCGAAAATGGACTCTACTGGGTGAGGGAGTTTCACCTGGACGGGCTGCGGATCGACGCAATTCACGGCATTCTAGACTTTTCGGCCTACCCATTCCTCGAAGAACTTGCTGAAGCTGTACATGAGCTGGCAGAGCGGCTCAGCCGCCGAGTCTATGTCATTGCCGAAAGTGATCTCAACGACAGTCGAGTTATCCGTTCCCAAGAACTGGGGGGGTTTGGTCTAGACAGTCAGTGGAATGACGATTTTCATCACGCTCTTCATACCCTTCTTACCAACGAAGACTCCGGTTACTACCAGGACTTCGGCCAGCTTCACCATCTTGTCAAAGCGTTTCGACAGGGGTTCGTCTACTCCGGCAACTATTCTCTCTATCGAAAACGTCGCCATGGCAACTCTTCCAGCCAGCTCCCTGCAGAAAAGTTCGTGGTTTTCTCTCAGAATCATGACCAAGTTGGCAATCGAGCTCAAAGCGAGCGATTGAGCACTCTCATTTCCTTCGAGGCCCTGAAGCTTGCCGCAGGCGTGGTACTGCTCTCTCCTTTTATTCCTCTGCTCTTTATGGGAGAAGAATACGGCGAAACAGCCCCCTTTAGCTATTTTATCAGCCACTCGGATCCCGATCTCATCGAGGCCGTGCGGCGCGGTCGAAGAAATGAATTTACTTCCTTCCGCTGGCAAGGAGAACCAGCCGATCCCCAGGTCGAATCTACTTTTTCGCGCTGCAAGCTCGATCACGAGCTCCGATCTCACGGGCAGCATGGGACTCTCTACAGTTTTTACCGCGAGCTCATCCGGCTGCGGAGGGAGCTGCCCGCACTGAGGAGTCTGGACAGAGAGAGGCTGGAGGTAACCGGGTTGGAACGGGAAAAGGTTCTGTGGTGGCGCCGCTGGGGCGAAGTACAAGAGGTGACGGCGGCTTTCCATTTCGACAAACAAGAGAAATCTGTAGCACTTTCACTGCCAAAGGGACGCTGGCGAAAAGAGCTGGATTCAGCAGACACGGCCTGGGGCGGTCCTGGGAGTACCGTTTCTCTGAAAATCTTTGCAGAGGAACACGTCTCTTTGAACCTATCTCCGGAATCATTTATTGTCTTTGTCAGAGAAAGGGAGAGCTAAGTCTGATGGAACGCTACATCTGTGTTCACGCCCATTTTTATCAGCCACCACGAGAGAACCCATGGCTGGAAGCAATAGAATTGCAAGACTCGGCCCATCCTTACCACGACTGGAATGAGCGAATCACTGCCGAGTGTTACTCCACCAATGCCACCTCACGTATCCTGGACGAAGAAGGTTGGATCGTCGAGATGGTAAATAACTACAGCAATATAAGCTTCAATTTCGGTCCTACCCTATTAGCCTGGATGGAAGTGCATGCCCCTGATGTCTATCAAGCAGTGTTGGAAGCCGACCGGCTGAGTCAGGAGCGCTTTTCTGGGCACGGCTCGGCTCTGGCTCAGGCCTATAACCATATGATTCTTCCCTTGGCAAACCGCCGTGATAAATACACCCAGATTCTTTGGGGAATACGGGACTTCGAAAAAAGATTTGGCCGTTACCCCGAAGGAATGTGGCTACCCGAGACAGCAGTGGATTTGGAATGTCTCGATATATTGGCCGAATTTGGAATTCGCTTTACCATCCTCGCTCCCCATCAGGCTGCAAGAGTCCGTCCCTTGGGAACTGATGACTGGGAAGATGTGAGTGGCGCGAACATCGATCCCACTACAACATACAGCGTGTCCCTGGAATCTGGCCGCACCATAACCATTTTCTTTTACGATGGCCCCATTTCCCGCGCCGTGGCTTTCGAAAGGCTTTTGCGTAAGGGCGAGCACTTCGCCCAACGGCTGATGGCTGGCTTTTCCGATAGCCGTTCCTGGCCTCAGCTCGTCAACATCGCCACCGATGGGGAGACCTACGGCCACCATCATATTCACGGAGACATGGCCCTGGCCTACGCCCTGCACTACATAGAGTCCAACCAGCTGGCAAAGCTTACCAACTATGGTGAATTTCTCGAGAACCACCCACCCACGCACGAAGTAGAGATCTTTGAAAACAGTTCATGGAGCTGCTTCCATGGGGTGGAGAGGTGGAAGAGCAGCTGTGGCTGCAATTCGGGCGGAAACCCTAAATGGAATCAGGAATGGCGAGCTCCGTTGCGCGAGGCCCTGGACTGGCTTAGAGACTCTCTGGCGCCAGTCTACGAGCAAAGGTCAAGTGAACTGCTCAAGGATCCTTGGCGGGCCAGAAACGATTACATCCAGCTGATCCTCGATCGGTCAACTCCATGTCTAGAGAACTTTTTTGTGGAACAGGCTGCCCATGACCTAGAGCCATCCGAGAAGGTCGACGCACTTAAGCTCCTGGAACTTCAAAGACACGGTATGCTCATGTACACCAGCTGCGGTTGGTTTTTCGATGAACTTTCGGGAATTGAGACTGTGCAGGTGATCCAGTATGCCGGACGCGCTCTGCAGCTTTCACAGGAGCTCTTCGAACACGATTTGGAACCGCACTTCCTGGAATTGTTGGCTCGGGCTAAAAGCAATATTCCCGAACACGGAAACGGCCAACTGATCTATGAAAAGTTGGTCAAGCCGACGGCGCTGGATCTGGAGAAAGTGTGCGCTCACTATGCAGTGAGCTCCCTATTTGAGGATTATGGAGAGGAGGCCAGGGTCTTCTGTTACAGAGCAGAACGGGAGAAGTACCTGTTGGAGGAGGCGGGAAAGACAAAGCTGGCCCTGGGGCGGACAAAATTGACCTCCGAAATCACCGGGGAATCTGCCAGATTCTGCTTCGGCGTTCTCCACTGGGGGGATCATAACTTCAGCTGCTGTATTATGGGCTGCGAACCGGATGATCCGTGGGCTCCTAAAGTGGAGGCCGTTTTTGAAAGCTTCACCAGAGCAGACTTTACCGAGACTATTCGACTTCTGGAAGCACACTTCGGCCCCTCCACCTATTCGCTGCGAAGCCTGTTCAGGGATGAAAAAAGAAAAATCCTTGATATAGTTCTGGAATCCGCAATAACCGATGCAGAGGCAAGTTACCGGCACCTGTACGAATACAATACTCCCCTCCTCCGTTTTGTCACCAGTCTGGGTGATCCTCCTCCCGAATTCCTCCACTACGCGGCGAAATTTTTCCTTACCTTCAGCCTCAAACGGGCCTTTGAGGAGGAAGTGCTGGATCTTGCAGATATTGAGAACCTGCTTAATGAAGCGAGATTGGCTGGAATATCAATTGATGCCGCCACCCTGGAAATGGTAGTCAGAAAAAAGATCGAGGGATTCGCCCTACTCCTGTTCAGAAGCATGGAAGACATATTTTTGCTCCAAGAATTGGAGGCTATCATAACCCTCTTGGCTCACTTGCCCTTCCGGGTAAATACCTGGAAGGTGCAAAACATCTGTTTTCAACTGCTCAATTCTCAGAACTTTGCCGATCTGCAAGAAAAGGCAGGGCAGGGTCACGAAGAAGCCAACGAGTTAGTGGGACTTTTCATTAGTCTTTGTGAAAAACTCCATATCAGGGTATCCCAGTTTATGATTGGATGACAGGTTCCCCACGGTCGTTTTTGCGACCCAAAAAACAAATGCGCATACCTGGCTCCACATATCGAATTCAATTCAACCCTTCCTTTGGTTTTCAGGCGGCCAAAGAGATTGTCTCCTATCTGGCCGAGTTGGGAATCTCGGACCTCTATGCGTCTCCCATTTTCAGAGCTAGGAAGGGAAGTACTCATGGCTATGACGTAGTCGACCCGAACCAGATCAACCCAGATCTGGGCACAGAATATGACTTCGAGGAACTCGCAAAGGAATTGGCCAAGCACGAGCTAGGGTGGCTGCAAGATATCATTCCAAACCACATGGCCTACAGCAGTGAAAATACCATGCTCATGGACATATTCGAGAAAGGACAGACATCTGATTATTACAGGTTCTTTGATGTGGATTGGGAGCATCCTTATGAAGGCATTCGCGGCAGAATACTTGCACCTTTCCTAGGGACCTTCTTTGGTGAAGCTCTGGAGAACGGACAGATCAAGCTCTCCTTTGATGATAGCGGGATGTGGGTGAATTACTTTGATCTGCGTTTCCCGCTGAAAATAGAATCGTATCTGAATATCTTTACCCATGACCTGGAACGGCTCAAAGATAGTCTCGGGAGTGATCACTCTGATTTCACCAAGTTGCTCGAAATAGTTTATGTGCTTAAAAACTTGTCTTCTCTGGACGAAGCAGGGGAAAGATATACTCAAATTACCTTTGTCAAACGAATGCTTTGGGAACTCTATACCACCAACGAATATATCAGAGCATTTATTGATACCAACATGGCAATGTTCAATGGAGATCCAGAAAAACCTCTCAGCTTCAACCTTCTGGACAATGTGCTCTCGGAGCAACACTTCAGGTTATCCTTCTGGAAGGTTGCAACAGAAGAAATAAATTACCGGAGATTCTTTAACATAAATGAACTCATCTCCTTGAAAATCGAAGATGAAACCGTTGTGGACCACACTCATTCACTTGTCTTTCGACTGTTCAAAGAAGGGAAATTCTCCGGTTTGAGAATAGACCACATAGACGGTCTGTACGATCCAACCAGATATCTAGAGAGAATCAGAAAGGAGGTTGGACAAACATATGTCGCGGCTGAGAAGATTTTGGACATGGGAGAGCAATTGCCTCGTGTCTGGCCCATAGAGGGAACTACCGGCTACGACTTCTTGAATTATGTCAACGGAATTTTCTGCCCAAAAAATAATGAAAAGAAATTTACCGGACTCTACTCCCGCTTCACCAACCTGAAAATATCTCTCGAGGACCTGATCTATGAGAAAAAGAAACTCATATTAGAGAAACACATGGCCGGAGATGTAGATAATATTGCCAATCTGCTCAAGCAGGCATCAAGCAGGGATAGACACGGTGGCGATATAACCCTCTATGGCCTCAGAATGGCCATGGTCGAAGTCATGGCGAGATTTCCGGTGTATCGCACCTACATCAATGAGGAAGTATTGCGGGATGAAGATCTCCTTTACATAAACACTGCAGTTGACAAAGCATTACAGAGAAACCCGGGCCTCACGTATGAACTTCAGTTTATTAAACGGTTTCTTCTCTTGGAATTTGGAGACTATCTCTCAGAGGAGGATAAAGAGCACTGCCTTCACTTTGTCATGAGGTTCCAGCAATTCACCGGTCCGCTGATGGCCAAAGGATTTGAGGATACAACGCTCTACCACTACAATAGACTCCTCTCCCTTAATGAAGTTGGTGGATTCCCTGGAACCTTCGGGGTTTCTCTGGAAGAGTTTCATGACTTCAATAAGAGCAGAAACGATTTCTGGCCCCACTCCCTGACCGCTACCTCAACTCACGACACCAAGAGAGGCGAGGATGTGAGGGCAAGACTCAACGTGCTTTCCGAGTTGCCCGAGGAATGGGAGAGGAATATAAAAGAATGGAGCAAGGCAAATAGCAGGAAAAAACGAGCTGTGGGTGGCCTGCGAGTTCCGGACAAGAACGACGAGTATTTCCTTTACCAGACCCTTATTGGCGCTTGTCCATTCTCCGAAACCGAACAATCCCTTTTCAAGGAAAGGCTCAAAAGCTACATGATTAAGGCCGTCCGCGAGGCCAAGGTTCACACTGCCTGGCTCGAGCCGGATCACGAGTACGAGCGCGCATGCATCGAGTTTATAGAGCGCATACTGGATACGTCCAAAGCAAATGAATTCCTCGAAACATTTGTCCCCTTCCAGAAAAAAATAGCTTACTATGGCATTTTTAACTCCCTTTCCCAGGCACTCTTAAAAATAACTTCTCCTGGTGTGCCAGATTTCTATCAGGGAACGGAAATGTGGGATCTCAATCTGGTGGACCCTGATAACCGTCGTCCCGTGGACTTTAGCATACGAAAGAGTTCGCTGAGAAATATCAAGGAAGAAGCCCAAGCGGACCGTCTGAGCCTTGTCAGTAAATTGCTGCGCCAGAGGGAGGAGGGCAGAATCAAGCTCTTTTTGATCTCCATGGCCCTCAGAACCAGGAAGCAATATGCTGATGTCTTCCAAATGGGCACGTATACTCCCCTGGTAGCCACCGGCAAACTAAGGGAGCACATCGTCGCTTTTCTCAGAGTGTATGAGCAGAAACGGACGGTGACCATCGCACCTCGCTTCTTTGTCACCCTCGTTGACCGAGGTCAATTACCCCTGGGAAATGAGGTCTGGCAGGACACCAGAGTCCTCATACCTGACAGTGCTCCGGTGAAATGGAGCAATACTTTCACCAGTGAGATTATCCCTGGCGAGCATCATATAGCCGTCGGCCAGGTCCTCCAACATTTTCCCGTTGCCTTACTGGTGAGTGATGATAAGGTTTAGGCAAGCTCAATTCTTGCTTCGCTGCCCTGAAGTACAGCCAGCATTAAGGTGAGATATTCTCGCACATGACGCGTTATGAGGAAGTTCTCCAAAATAAACTGTCGTGCCTTGCGACCCATCTCCTCTAATTTATCCCTGTGGGTGAGAAGATATCTAATCCGCAGCGCAGCCCCTTCAGGAGTATTGACCAGAAAACCAGTGTGATGGTTATGCACCTGGAGGCAGATGCCTCCAACTTCCCCACCAATAACCGGTTTGCCTTTCCACATAGCCTCGGTAACAGTGAGGCCGAAGCCTTCTTTGGTGGATTTCTGCAAAACAATGTCGGAAATTCTTTGTAGACCGTTGATGGTGCGGTGAGCATCAGAGGGCAATAGCATGACATGGATGTCCAAGTCGCCCATTGCCGCTGCCTTCACCTCGGCGAGAACCTCGTCTCCCTCGGGATCATCTGTGGCACCACCGCCTGCGAGGACCAGCTGAAGAGAAACAAACTTCTTTGCCAGTCGAAAGGCCTGGATAACTCCCACGGGATCCTTGAAACGGTCAAAGCGGGAGATCTGGGCAACAATTGGGCGGTAGGGGTCGAGCTTTGAGCGCTTCAAAATCTCCTGGAGCTCAGTTTCGGAAAGTTCCTTATTTTTTTCACTAAGGGGATCAATGCTGGGAGCGATAAGGTAAAGAGGGTGGTGCAAGGGTTGGGCAAACTCTGCCAGTGACCAAATGCTGGCATCATAAGGTTCAACAAAATCACGCAGGTACTTCCACACCGGTCGGTACGGCCGGCTCACATCTATATGACAGCGCCAGATCCATTTTCCTTTCCGCCCGGAGCACCAACTCAATAGAGGTGCAGGTTGTGGATCGTGGATAAAGACGAAATCAGCCTCTTCCAGTTGGCCTCGCAATCTCTCTGCGTTCTCCTCATTGGTATCTTCATACAGCTTGAGCAGGGATCGGGAAATTTCGAAACGGTTCCCCTGCAAAGTATTGTGCATATACTTCGTGCACTGGTAGAAGTCCCCCTCTCCGACGATAACCTCCCAGCAGGGGTCAAGGCCGAGTTCCTTCTTCAAAGGGATCATGCGATGCAGAATCTCGGCTACTCCACCACCTTCCCTGGTAGAATTCACGTGCACCACTTTAGTACCTCTGAGAGGTTCGGCTAACTGGCGCAGGCTATTTATGACTTCCTCCCCCACTATCTCTTGGTATTGGTCTAGCAGCAAATCGGTCACGTAGGTATATTCTCCTCTAATATGCTACTGAGGTGGAGCCTCAACTCTGTCAAGGACTTGAAATAGGGATCCAGGTTGCCTATCTGCTCTAAAAGTTTGTTGTAGCTGTTGCCAAAACCTTTGAGCCATTCAGTGAAATCATCGCTCCTGTTGGGAGTCCGCCGGCGAGCGTCTACAAAGTGATAGAAGATGCTGCCCACAGTGAAACGGGGAATGTACTCCCTTAGCTGTTCGGGCTTAGTGAGCCGGATTCTTGAATCAAAGACAACGATCTGCGAACGCATAAAGTGAAACTGTTGATGCGCCGAGGACCAAGGCACCAACTCATTTTCATCCAGCCTCTCTTCAATGACCTCTATCAACTCCCGCCGTAACCCTTCCATATTCGCAAATTCTGTGGGATCTATGAGGGCGAGCCTCTCGGCCAGGAATCTATCGTTCAGGCCATGATAGGCCCACACGGCAAAGTCGTTTTGATACTCGGGGTCGTCAAAGCTGGGCCTGAGCAACCCTCCCCAAAAATGGTAGTAGATACAGCCTGCAGAGGTTGTCTCCAGCCGATCTCGCAGTTCTCTAAGATTGTGGGCCCGTTGGCCGGTAGCGATGGCAATAAGGGCGCAGTCCTTTACCGCAAATGGATCAATCATAAATATTTGCCCCAAAACAAAAAAAGATAGTTATCCTAATTAGATGAATGTTTCTAATCACATTCTGCAGCCCGCAGAATACTACTGTGATCTTAGATGTCTTTGTAGGTCACCGGTTTGTTTGCACATCTCGGGCCAAAATCAATTTTCTCTCGGAAAGACACCTCTATCTGTCTCATGGATGCCGATCTTCTTTCATTAGGGACCATAGAGGGACAGGGGTAAATCGAAGTTGACAGAGAGAGAAGAATCAAGATAAGCATTACCTGGATAGTATGGGAATCACACCTAACGAGGAGTCATACCCTATGAGTCATCTGGTCATTGTGTCAAACAGGGGGCCCTTCA
Organism: Deltaproteobacteria bacterium; assembly: GCA_022340905.1. Classification (GTDB taxonomy): domain Bacteria; phylum Desulfobacterota; class Syntrophobacteria; order BM002; family BM002; genus BM002. Next base: position 9,856 of record JAJDNB010000106.1, read on the forward strand.
GTTTTTCGGAAGAATTCCTGAAAGACGCTCAGGAGTGCCTAAAAAAGGGAGTTCAGCCTGAGGCTCCTAGCTTCGGCGAGGGAGGTCTGGTTCAGGCCATGGCTGGTCTCCTCAAACCTGGGAAATGGGACACCACTTGGATAGGCGCTTCCATGGGAGATTCCGACATCGATGTGGCCAGAGGACACTATACCGGGCTGTTCAGAAAAATGAAAAAGGCCAAATACGCTCCTGATCATTTTCCCCACATAGAAATTAAACGCGATGGCAGGATGCACTTCAAGTACAAGGAATATGACTTTTACATGAGATTCGTCTTTTTCGACACCAGGCATATGCACAGCTACTACAGTAAATTTGCCAATGGATTTCTCTGGCCTCTCATGCACCTTACCCGACTGCCGCTCTTTTATAAAAAAACACCGGTGTTTCCTAGGCCTCACTTTGTCAAAAATGATTTCGTGCAATACACCAGCAGCAGCGTAACCTTCGCCAATACCATCATTGACGAGACTCGTAAGAGCATGGCATTGGAGAAAAATGGCGGAAACATTGTCATCTGGAATCAGGATTACCATCTCATGCAGATCGCCGAAGTTTACAAGGCACTTTTGGTGGAGGAGGGAATGTATGAAAAAGAAAAAAAGAGGATACACGTGGGCCAATTCATCCACACGCCCTTCTTCAATATTCACGAAATCCAGGGTCTCATCAGAGAGGACAAGAGAAACCGGGTGAAGGCTCAGGTATATGATCCATTCGGAGAAACCATCGAGACAGCATTGCAGAAGTTGACCTGGGGTATGCTTTCAAATGACTTCATTGGTTTTCACACCAAAGAGTATTGTGATCACTACCTAGAGGCCTTGCAAGAGTGGTTCCCTGTGGAAATAAGGATCAGGGACCGCTTCTACGAGGTCATACATCAAGATTGGGTGACTACCATCGGGGTTTTTCCCATTGGACTGGATGTGGACTATATACTTTCCCAAGTTGCCGAGGGTGAACGACTGAACTATAGGTGGGAAGGAAAGAGCCTTTACAAACAAATAGTTCATGACAGAGCATCAGGTAGATATATCTTTGGCGGTCTCGAAAGATGCGACTACACTAAAGGACTCCTCTCCAGGCTCAGTATCTTTGAGCACGCCCTCAATAAATTGAGGACGTTGCAAAAGGATGGTCGCTTCTACCAGGTCACAGCTCCAAGCAGATCTGAAAGCCCAGACTATCAAAAACTGCATGCCTTTCTGGAAGAAAGGGTAGAGAAGATTAACGAGAAAATCAAAGATGTCCCCATTACCCACATTGCTCAGGGCATCACGGCGCCACAAAACTATAAGTTCATGAAAGAGGTTGATGTTATGCTGGTTACCCCCCTCGAGGATGGAATGAACCTGGTCGCCTTCGAGTACATCCTTTCGCAAAAATACAGACCTCCGAAGGAGAGAGGTATCCTTGTTTTGAGCACCAGTGGCGCATCAAGGGTGCTTAAGCAGCAAGGATTTGGAATCGAAGACGGCATCGTTTACGTCAATTCCATTCGTGTCAGCAGTGCAGGGGAAGATGTGGTGCAAGCATTGATGCAAAAGAGACGGTTGTCCGAGAGAGTTATCAACTATGTCGAAACTGAACGACGGGTACAGGATTGGGCAGATAAAAACATCCAAGCCATATTAAATTGTAGAAAAACTCTGTAGAAAACCCCGAGAAAAAATTGGGCTCACATCTTTGGAAGTGAATTCGCGAGAAATTCTCCTGTAATTCTACGGCAAATTCTCCGAAATTGGCAGTAATATGGCATATAAACCACAACATTGAAGTTAAAATAACTAACAATATTAGTCAACATTCGCCAGTCAACAAGTTTTTCACAATACAGCCCTACAAAAATCACCATTTTGTCAATTTATGGCGACCAACTTCATTGACACGACGCAGGTGTTATAGTAGTTTTCTATGATGCTCGAAGATGATCTTTGGAGTTCATTTCGAGTAAACAGATAGTAACGTAACGAAATAGCTTCAATTACCTTGTTTTCCTGGATTGGCAAATACCGGGACTGGTAGCCCGGATATTTCATGGATCGCTTGCTTTGACAACGATTCATGAAACGCCCGGACGAGGAGGATAGTGCATGAGTAGTGACGGCGAACTCTATGGCAGAGTTAAGGAAGCAGTCGCCAAGCTTTACGTGCTAAGGGACTCCTGTACAGGTATCATCGAGGCTGAAAAGTCTGGTAAAAACCTCGTTTGGTTTCGAGGTGCGGAAGCCGTGCTGAGAGAAGCCCTGGAAGTGTTGCAAAAAGCTCTTCTTGCCCAGGAGGGGGAGCTTGCAACAACGAAGAAGAGGGCGGGGAAAGACTGGAACGATGTAGAAAGGCTTATTCGCAAGCTAGACAATTCCACCCTGTCCCAATCCGTTTATTCATAGACAATACCTACACCTCGGTCTCAACCCACCAAGGTTCTGAATCAAGGCAAAACAAGATAAACAACCGCGGCCTCAACCCCACTCTCATAAACTTTTCACTATCTCCCCTACAGAACCGTAATGAGGTTAGTCAGTATGTTGGCACCTAAGACTGCTCGGGAGAATAACCGGGCTAGTCTTTCACATGGCATTTATTACAGAGTTGCCTCTGGGTTTCACCGAACTCCGCCGCCATATCTCTGCCATAGTAACTATTTATAAGATCATTGCCACTCGCACCGCCATCGCCAAATTGCGGATGAGAGTCAGAAATAAATGAGGTTTCAAGATCCCATCTGCCGATATTGTTAAATGCTGAGGCATGAGCCCGGTGACAGGTCAGACACATGACGTTGGCATTCCCCAGGCCAGGACCTGATGTGCTTGAAGGGGTGAGAAAAACCACATCGGAAGCACCTACCTCAAAAGGTACCAGAGCCAGGTAAGCAGTGGACAGAGTTCCTTTGAAATCCCCCGATCTCGTATAAGAGTTGTAGTTCTTGACTAGGTCTGCGTTTAGCTTCGCACCCTTGCCGGCCGGATGCTTTCCGCCTGCTCCGCTGGTGCTGCTATTCAGGAATGCCGGATGGCAGTTTGCACACCACTCGGACATGCCGGAACCGTAAGTGGGGTGACTCGAGTCGGTCTCGATCCAACTTGATGAATCGGCCACGGCAATGGGTGCGCCATGAGTGAAAGTCACACCGGACCCCTGGTGACTACCTTTATAGCCCTCTCCACCGAGAAGCCGGTAGTTTCCGTTAGTTGTGTCTCCGACGGGGTCCGCACCATATGTGGTTAACAGCGAAGTTGTGCTCCCGGCTCCACCATTGGCCACTGAGGTAGCATGGGGATTATGACAACTGTTACAAGCTAGGGACGAGGCCGGGTACCTACCTCCTGGAGCGGTGCTCTGCCTCTGATCTGCATGGAGTCCATACTCAAGTGCCACCACATTGTGACCGTGGGAGTCAGCCTCGCTCTGATAGTGAACTCCCCCTTCGGTCCAAGTGAAGGTCTTTTGCAGCCAATAGAAGTCTCCCCCGGGAGTGAATTTTGAACCATCATTACTCAACACAGATTGATTCGCGCCTTTTGCAGCATGGCATCGCAGACAGGTGGAACTCGGGTCTGAGCCTTTGAGAGTGATCATGGTAGGCAAGGCGGAGGAACTCTCCTGGCTACCCTCAGATGTGTATATGTTGTGACATCCGAGACAGTACTCCTCCCCACCACCCTCATGAAACCCGTGAGCAATAGGGGAGAGCAAAAAAATGATCAATAAGGCGTGCGCCGCCACCAGTGAAGCTCTCAACTAACCATCTCCAACTCTCGATTCCAAATTCCACAGATAAGGCTCAAATCAATAAGCACATAGTGTGCCAGAATGGTGACAATACATTGCCACTCATTCTCATGTTCATGCCGCCAACCAGACACTAGGCGACAATTTTGTAGACACGCCTTCCTTGAGCCCTCTTTGGGCCTTCGTGGTATGGAATTCGCTGGAAATCTCCGCTTGAATGATAGGCTGGGAAGTATGAGAGACCGTGCCCCATCTCACATGAGTTACCCTAACCTGCTCTTGGGGCATCTGTCAAGTCTTCACCTAACGGGAGATTCCCCAAAAAACGAGTGGCCCATTCTTCTAACCTCTGTTCGGAAGCCGGTATTCCCTTGGTGTGCCAATGAAAGTGGTAGGGGACATGAACAAAGGGCAAAAGGGGAAGCTGTGAAACAACGAGCACGGGAAGGTTGAATTATTCGATTTCCAAGGTATCCAAAAGTGAAGTGTGCGAATCTTCAACTATTTTATGGTTAGCGAGGTGATTAGCAACAGCCCTGGCAATAATCATCCTATCTTCGCCGGTGATATTCATAAAACGAACACCCATTCCCTTTGGAGTAATCTCATCGTCAATGCCAAAGGTATTTGCCCAAACTACCTCAGCAGTGACATATAGCTGCTTCTCCGGAGCATTTATCACCATGGAAAATTCCTCTTTTGGCCACAGTGGGGTAGAACAGCAAACGTATGCTCCTCCTTCACTAATGTCTTTGGTCACAGCCTTTGTGAGCTTGCCGTCGAGTTCAAGGGAAACAGTCCATTTGAGATTTGCCCTAGGATGCACGCGATGGTCTTCAAGGGTCATTTTGGCCGCCTTTCTTATTCCTTGTCCTCAGATCACTCTTGTTGGTATGAGCGGTTTTTAGCGTGGTGGTTAAAAACAATAGAACAGGCTGCCTCGCCGCATATAATAAAGTGCACGAAATATGCCACATGTGCTGAGGCCAGGAGGGGCTGCGGCTTTGTGTCGTATGGTAGTGAACGAAAGGGACCACTCAGCAGACTGCTGGCAGCACACAGCTCGCAGGAGGCAGATGAAATATAACAGATGACAGAGGACGGAGGACAGACGACAGAGGGCTGCAAGTCAAATGGTTATGAATTGCCTTAATGACGAGTCAACCATTTGACGATTTGACCTTTTGACTAATTAACGAACTAACGACTTTTACGACTTCTACGATTTTGA
>JAJDNB010000108.1 GCA_022340905.1 Deltaproteobacteria bacterium
TTTTGGGCCTGACCCTAAAGGAAGCCATGGAGCTTTTCGCAGATGAGCCTCGAGTCTTACGTGCTCTCTCCTCTCTGAGCAACGTAGGATTAGACTACCTGCGGTTAGGACAACCCATCAGTACTCTTTCGGGCGGTGAGAGTCAACGTCTAAAGCTGGCCCGTTCTCTCCAGGCAAAGGGTGGCAGAAACGACCTAATCATTCTGGATGAACCAACCACAGGGCTCCATGCCGATGACACCAAGGTGTTGGTGGAGACCTTGCAGCGTCTTGTTGAAGGGGGGAGCACAATTTTAGTGGTGGAACATAATTTGGACGTGATCCAATCTGCCGATCACGTGATTGACCTCGGCCCGGAAGGAGGAGATGAAGGGGGTAGAGTGGTCGTTGCGGGTACCCCAGAAAAAGTCAGCGAATCCTCACATTCTCACACGGGCCGATATCTTGCCAAATATTGGGGACCCGCTGAAGAGGCTTTTGTTCCTGCCAAATCGGTTGAACCCATTGATGACCATGGGGTCGTGCAGATCCGTGGCGCTCGGGAACATAACTTGAAAAATTTAAATCTGGAACTGCCTCGCGACCAGCTTGTGGTGATCACCGGAGTCTCCGGGTCGGGCAAATCAACCTTGGCATTTAACGTTCTATTCGCTGAGGGTCAGCGCCGCTATCTCGATAGTCTTTCGACCTTTGCCCGGCAATATCTGCCCATACTGGACCGTCCCGAGGCCGAGGAGATAAACGGAGTACCCCCCACTGTGGCCATAGATCAACGAAGCAGTCAGATGGGTCCTCGCTCCACAGTGGCAACCATAACTGAGATCTATCACTACCTTCGCTTACTGTACAGCAAGGTAGGAGAGCCTCACTGCCCAGCCTGCGGTGATCGAATCAGCGCCATGAGCCCTGAACTGATAACTCGAGACCTGCGGCAAAAATTCAAAGGAAAGAAATTACTAGTGCTGGCACCCAAAATAATCGGTCGGAAAGGGTTTCACCGCCAAATTCTCGAACAGGCTCTGGTTCAAGGCTATGAACAAGCGCGTATAGATGGCCAACTCGTGCCCCTGAATCCCATTCCCAAGTTGGAGCGGTTTCAAGAACACGATGTGGCAATTGTCATTCAAAGGTGGCAGAAGCTTTTAAAGAAAAACGATCTTCAACTTGCAGAGGCAGTGGACCAAGCCCTGGCTGTTGGTGATGGTCAAGTTGTCGCTTGGGATGGGAATGGAGAAGAGGTTTTCTACAGCCGTCGTTTGACCTGTGGTCGTTGCCATCTAGGAATGCCTAGCCTTGACCCCCGGTTGTTCTCATTCAACAGCAGACACGGCGCCTGCGAGGGTTGCGAAGGTGTTGGCCGCTTGAAAGACTCCGGGGATGGTTCGGTCTGTATGGTGTGCAATGGCGCTAGGTTAAACAAGACGGCTTTGAGCGTCAAAATTGGGGGTTTGAATATATGGCAGGTCTGTGATCGTTCAGTGTCGGCCGCGCGCGAGCTTTTCTCTTCTTGGCGCTTTTCCGGCCGAGAAGCAAAGATTGCCCAACCGCTCATTGATGAGATCCACAACCGTCTGCAGTTTCTCCACCAGGTTGGTTTGGGCTATCTGCACTTGGAGCGGAGTGCCGACACCCTGTCGGGCGGAGAAGCACAGAGGATAAGATTAGCGGCTCAAATGGGATCTAATTTGCGCGGCGTATGCTACATCTTGGATGAACCCACTGTAGGACTTCATCCTCGGGACAATGAAAAGCTTTTAGAAACGCTTACCGAACTAAAGTTGAAGGGCAACACAATTGTTGTGGTTGAGCACGACGAGGAGACCATCAGAAGGGCAGATCATCTTATCGATCTGGGTCCAGGTGCAGGGAAATACGGGGGCAGCTTGGTTGCAAGCGGCAACCTGGCTGATTTGCAAAAGACACCTCAGTCAGTCACGGGTAGTCATCTTAATGGAGGTGGCAGGCGGAGGCTGACTTCCAGGGAGAGGAGACCATCCTCAGATCACTGGCTCAAACTGCTCGGGGCTCGGGCGCGGAATCTCAAAAATATAGATGTTGACGTGCCCTTGGGAACCTTTACCTGCGTCACTGGCGTATCAGGATCCGGTAAGTCCACTCTGGTTGAAGAAACAATGTACAAGGCCCTGGCAAGCGAATTAAATAAATCTGATTGCCGAGCGGGCTCGCACCAAGATCTACTCGGCTGGGGGAACTTGGACCGGGTTATGGAGGTGGATCACAGCCCAATAGGTCGGACACCTCGTTCCGTGCCGGCTACCTATGTGGGAGTTTTTAATGATATCCGGCGGCTTTTTTCTTTAACCCCCGAAGCACGGGCAAGAGGTTACGGGCCGGGTCGGTTTTCATTCAACCTAGCCCAAGGAAGATGCCAGAACTGTAAAGGGCAAGGCCAGGTGAAAGTGGAGATGGCCTTTTTGCCAGATGTTTATGTCAAGTGTGAGCAGTGCGGTGGTCGACGCTACAATAGTGAAACTCTTGAAGTTCGATACAAGGGAAAGAATATAGCAGAAATACTAGAGATGACCCTGGAAGAAGGAGCGGATTTTTTTGGGGCAGTGGGCAAGATCCAGCGCTCGCTTCAATTGCTTGTTGATTTAGGCTTGGGATACCTCAGAATGGGGCAACCTAGTCCTACACTCTCAGGTGGTGAGGCTCAGCGGCTTAAGTTAGCAAATGAACTAGCCAACAACCACAAAACCCGCACCCTCTATATCCTGGATGAACCTACCACTGGACTCCATATTGCTGATGTGGAAAAGCTGGTAAAGGTACTGCAGGCTCTGGTCGATCATGGTCACACCCTGGTGGTGATAGAGCACAACTTGGAAGTAATAAAAGCAGCTGATTATATTATAGACCTTGGTCCTGAGGGGGGTGACGGAGGAGGAGAGGTTGTGGCCTCCGGATCACCCAGGGAACTATTGAGCAAAACAGAGAGATCATACACCGCACGGTATCTGAAAGCGTATCTTCAAGAAGGTGAAGGCGCCTAGCCCGTTCACCATTCACCATTTTGCGTTTTCTACGCCTTCTACGTTTTTAACCATTTGACCACTCGACCAATCGACCATTTGACTAATTCTTGATTCTCTAATCGACTAATATTCTGATTGATGAATTTCCTGTGAGGTGAGAAATGACGTTGGGCACTCTGGACTGGCTGGCGAGCATGATCCTATGGATGTAATTGGTTCATGGCCCTTGCATCTTTCTTTCAATAACAAGTTTGGCTGCTATTTCAGTAATATAGCGCATGCGGCGAACCAAGGTGATGATTAACTTTCTAAAAAGTGGCGAAAACGAATCATACTCTTTAGTGAGTCTGTCACGGTCAAGAACTCCCAACCTTACATATCCTGAGGCAACAGCTGAAGCGGCTCGAGGCACCTTGCCCCTCTCTAAGAACGCCATTTCCCCAACAATTTGGCCCTCGTCGATAGTAGCAATGGCTACTGTACCCTTGGGGGTGCGCTTTTGAATCCGAACCTGGCCTTGTAAAACGATATAGATCCAGTCTGTGGAGGTACCTTCTCGTAGTATTACATCTCCATCCTGATATTCTTCTTCTTCCAGTAACATGAATGGATCAATATCTGTCATGATCTCAACCGTCTATCTGTAAAAACAGGGTTGAACTTTTACTAAACTCTCCGCCAAGCACACAGACTCACTCCTTCAGATCTTGCAACGCACGAAGACCACGCTGAAAAGAGTTCATATTTTTGAGCACGAGAATCAGTAGGAGCAGGGAAGGGGAGAGTCAGTCCCGCACCGCACGCGGTAGTTGCTACAAACGGGCCTCCAGGTTCGTGGTCGTACTGGGTCATTTGTGAAACCTCCAGGCTAAGGTTAATTTACTAAATGGAGGCGCAAAGGATCAAGAAAAAACGGTATAGCAGAAGGAAGGCATAAACCATCTGGTAAAGCGAGACGGGGTTATGGGAGAGAGGACAAGGGGCAGCAAGTAAATCTTAGAGGTCAGATATCAGAGGTCTAAGGTCAGAAGCCAGAGGTCAGAAGTCGGAGGTCAGAAGTCAGCAAGTCAAATGGTAAACTTGTCGAACAGTCAAATGGTTATGAATGGCTCCAGTGACTAATTACCTATTTGACTTTTTGACCAATCGACTAATTTTCTCATTGACGAATTGTCTGTGAGCTCTCAGCTGTGAGCTGAATTGACGATTTCTACGACTTCGACGATTTAAACGGCTTGAACGATTTGAACGGTTTGAACGATTTCAACAGCTTTAAGAAATTGACCGATGGCCACTATACGCTCCGAGCATAATGCTGTGCAAGAACAGGGTTATGAGGCTCACATAGCCATCGAGTTGCAGCTTACAGCCCCAAACGAACGTACCATTTGCCCCGACGGGCGGCGCGCTGCTCCTTATGAATCCGGTCTATCTTTTTTTCATAATACTTTTTGCACTGCTTGATAAAATACTGACATCTTCGCGGGTCAGAAAGCCCCGCTTTCTCGAAGGGTGCATCCCAGCATCCTAGCCTCAAGAGACTGGCATCTAAATTCGGGTTGCTGAGAAGTTTTAGTTTACTCTCATAATACGCTATCTTACCCGTAAGTTTCATCTTAGTCCTCCCTTGTATGTATCTCCTTGTATACACAGCCGGGCAAGGCCAAAACACTCTGTATAATAATTTTTGTGTAATGACAGCAACTTACATAACTTGACACTATAAGCCCCTTCTTATATTTGCAACCAGCATGCCAATGAGGGAGGGACCAACCCCTCGACAAACGAGCTTGTCCTGAGCATCGTCGAAGGAAGATGAACTCCCTGGAGGTCATGGTCAGGGATCGAGGATCAGAAGGCAGAACAAAGAGATTGCTGCACTGCGCAGTCATCATCTGTGATTAGGGAGTGCACTCCAATCATCCGTTGAACAATTCTCAATTTGAGTCTATATTCTCTCAATGCCAGGGAATACGGATGTTATAAAATCAGTTAGGGAAAGGCTATTCCGACGAGCCTGAGGCGGGAGCGATCCAAGATGTTAAAGACAGGGGTATCTCCAGTCCTGCCTTTTTTTCACATACTTGTTTTGGGGGTTATAGCGAAATGAAGTACATGGAATATATTACGTGTTTTATAACCGGTTTTGCTGTCTTGGTGTTTGAGCTTGCTTCCTTTCGTTTACTTGCACCATACTTTGGTGTTTCCACTTATGTCACCGGTAGCATTATTAATACCATACTGTTGGCGTTGTCGATTGGCTATATTCTGGGTGGCTATGCAGCTGATAAGTACAAGTCTGGGCGCTTACCATATCTTGTCATTCTGGCATCCACCGTCTATTTATTCCTCATTTATGCGGTTTATCCCCAGATCCTGCACTCACTGTCCTTTCGCTCGGTAATTCTGGGCTCGAGCGTTGCAATTCTCTCCATGTTCTTTATACCCATGGTTCTGCTCGCATTTATTCCCCCTTATTTCATCAAATTGCTTGCACACAAGAATCACGTGGGAAAAGCAGCAGGGGGAATCTTCTCGCTTTCGACTGTCGGCTCAATTATTGGCGGCATTGCCACGACCTTTCTCTTTATCCCACACTTAGGTTCTCGCATGACATTTTTCCTAACAGTAATTCTCCTGTTAGTCATCTCGGTGGCTGGTTTATGGCGTTTCACCAAATTTAGCCCACTGCTGCTTTTTCTTTTTATTCCGTTTAAGTATGTCTCTGCCAATACTGCAAATTTTCTCTACTCCACTGAATCAGAGTACAATATCATTATGGTCACAGAGGAGTATGGCCAGCGGTTCCTTCGCCTGAATAAACTTTGGGGCTACCACTCCAAATCTTTAAACCCAGATACGAAACTCTCCGGTGATTATTACGATGAGTTCCTGGTAGCTCAGCTCTTCCTTAATGCTAAACGTACTTTAATCCTCGGAAATGCAGCGGGCACATCGATGATGCAGACACGCCATTTTTTTACCACGGCGGTTGACGGAGTGGAGATTGATCCGGTAATCACTGAAGTGGGAAAGAAATATTTCGGGCTAGTGCTTGACGACAAGACTAGAGTTTATCATGAAGATGCACGTACTTACCTGATCAAGAATCAAAAAAAGTATGATGTAATTTACGTAGACGTTTTTGCCGGCAGCGCTTATGTGCCCTTTCATGTTGTAACAAAAGAGTTCTTTGAGCTCGTTAAAGCGAGCCTGAGTGAAAATGGGGTCATGGCCGTCAACTTGCATCCTTATCCATCAGCTGCAGAAATAAAGGAGTATATTTTAAACACCGTTGTAACTGTGTTTCCCTATTCTTTTCTTTCTCAACATTTACTCTATTCATTCAAGAACCACACAGATGTGACGAAATTGCGCGCCTCGCTCGAAAGGAGCAAAATCCCTTTGTCTTTGGTGCCCATTGCATCAAGAACACTTAGGAATATGCACAAAATAAGGCTCACCTCAGCGGAGAAGATCTTCACTGATGACTATGCACCTGTGGAATCTATGACCTATGCAGTTTTGCGTAAATTGAGAAGTCTGGGAATTGATCGGGGAATACCGTTGACTCAGACCCCGTAAGCCGGTGTCAACAGGCAGCAGGCAGAGATCGGAGGTCGGAGATCAGAGGTCAGAAGAGAGAGGACAGACGACAGAAGACTGCTCACAAATACCGTTTACCCTTTGACGAATTTCCTAATTTTCTAATTTGCTAATTTACGATTTCAACGATTTCGACGATTTTACGACTTGGTCGGCTTGAACGATTCTAAAGACTTCGAAGCTTCACACTACCCTCCATGCTCCATCAGATATAGTATAATAAGTGGTATGAGATCTGCATGTCGGAAACGCTTAAGTATAAACAGAAGTGCGAAGCCAATCAGGCCCTGCGGGCAAGACTTGTAAAATCTGATGAAGTCGTGTAATTAACTTGAAATCACAATGAAATAATGGGGCCTAGGAGATGTTGATGTTCACCCAATTTAACGGTCCTGATTCCGACCAAGAAATCGTTGTAGCAACAATAGCCAATCAGAAAAACCCTGCTCAAGTAGTTGAAATTGTTCATCTGCCCGAAAAAGAAATGCTTATTACCCGTGGTATATCCACCCATTTCGGTCTGAAGGAAATAGCCGTTCCCCAGGATGTAATGATTCCTGCTATCCATGAAATGACCGAGGTGCTCTCTTATATTTTGGAACGTATTGCAACAGCAGATGATTTTAAGATACCCTTCCGCTATGATCCCGAATTCGCATTGGGAGACAAGGTATACGCTCTCCAGGAAGGTGAAGAATTCATGACCCTAGGTTACAAAGAATAGCGCTTTTGGTCGAGACTGAATCAAGGCTTTGGCCGTCGTCGGAGGATTTGATGGCAGAGGGTTTTAAGCCAATTGCTGAATATTTGAAAGAGGCCTCAGGGTTTACCTCTAGCCTGTTTCAATCAAAACACAAATATTCCGTGCTTCTCTGGCCACAAGCAGGAGATTGGATAGAGGACACGGCATTTCAATTCGAAACCTTCTCTTCCGAATACAGTGATGAACTCCCTGGGGAAATCTCCCCTACTACCGAATCTCAAATATATGAAACTTTGGTCATCGAACTAACCAAACAAGCCAGCTCCGCTCCGGCTAATATGATCTGCCTTGGTCGAGCTGCCAATAATGACATCGTGATTGCCAACAATACTGTTTCAAAACTGCATACCTATTTTGTCGTACCAGAGGAGGGAGGTTCTTGCGAAATAGTTGACGCCAACTCCACCAATGGTACCGTGGTGAACAACAAGCGCCTGGTTGCATACAAGAATGAGGCCTTGTTCAATCGAGACAACATTCACTTTGGCCCTTCAATACAGATGGTGTACCTGACTCCAGAAGGCTTCTATGACCTTCTGCAACATTTGTACAGGTCGGGTATCACTCATTAAAAAATCAGGCAGAGGAGGAGACTATGTATGTTGGTCGGAAAATGACAACTGATCTCATCACGGTAACTCCTGACACCCCCCTGGTGAAGGCACGAGATCTGCTACGGGAGCATAACATCAAACAAGTACCCGTCGTTGACCAACAAGGGAATCTGGTGGGAATCCTCACGGATCGTGACATCAAGCAAGCTTGGGCCTCTCCGGCTACCACCCTGAGCATTTACGAACTTACCTATGTCTTGCAAAAGCTCGCCGTGGAAAGCGTTATGGTGAAAGATCCAATCAGCATAACTCCCAACGCCACCATAGAACGCGCTGCTAAGATTTTGCACGAACGAAAGATTGGCAGTCTACCAGTGGTGGAAGGCAAGAAACTGGTGGGGATCATAACCAGCACCGATCTAATGGAAGTCCTGCTGGATGGCCTTGGAGTCCAAGAGGAGAGTGGCCGCCTCGTCGTTCTGGTAAGGGATCGTATTGGGGTGTTGGCAGATGTCTGCACCATACTCAAAGATGCAAAAATCAGTATTGTGAGTATGATCACTCTGCCTTTGCACAAGTATCCCGGAATTCATGAACTGGTCATGCGGGTCTCTTCCGATAGTCGAGAGAGCGCAGTCCAGCAACTCAGCGATGCAGGATACAGGGTGATTACGGAGTATATCCAGGATCTGGAACCTTATTTGCCGGCTTAATAGTGTGAGTTGTCTGTGGTCCGTTGTCCGTTGCCAGCAAATTTCCGGGTTTCAGGTGTCATGTGTCAGGACAATAAAAATAAACTGAACAGTAAAGCCTCCATCTGCCCTGAACACTGAAACCTGAAACCTTAGTAACGGTAATTTTGAATTTATTATTCAGTCCTCTGTCCTCTGCCCTTTCTCTTCCGGCTCGTCTCCCTCCATGCTCGGTCGATGCCGACCCGCGGCGATGTAGATAAACGCTCCAATCGGGGGCAGAAGGGTTACCACGGCAAACCAGACAACTTTGGCCTTGAAGGTGGGGAAGCCTCGATAGGCTATATTCCGGATGGCCCATACGGTAGGAAGAAAGAGGAGAATAAACACCGCAACCAGTATCAGTAGTCTGAGAATGACGCCCGTGTCCATAGGCAACAATTATCCTTATTCAGACGAGTTGTCCACTCTTCTGCTGCGGGATTCTATCATAAATGTCTACTCCTAGCCATTGCATGGTTCAGACCGTCAATTCAACTCATGGCTCACAGCTTACACACAATTCGTCAATGAGAAAATTAGTCGATTGGTCAAAAAGTCAAATGGGTTATTAGTCATTGAAGCCATTCATAACCATTTGACTGTTGGACAAGTTGACCATTTGACTTGCTGCCCTCTCACCTCTGTCTTCTGACCTTTGGCTCCATGCCCTATGCCTTTTCAAATCCGCAATCCCCAATCTGTCTTATGCCCCCTGAACCCTTTTTGTTGACTACACCGGGTAATTAAGATTAAATTGAACGGACATGTCAAGGATCAACGGTTGTTGTACATAGCGAATCTCGGTGAAGGTATTACAGGTTTTTCTTCTTAAAGATATGGAGACATAGAGCGAACCATCGGAAGGAGAGAACGTATGACAGCAAAGAAGCCCCTCACTATAGCCATACTCACCGGCGGCGGCGACGTGCCCGGACTGAACCCATGCATCAAAGCATTGGTTTATCGTTCTATTGAGGAAGGATTAAGGATATTAGGAATCCGCAGAGGGTGGGCCGGTCTTTTCGAGTTTAACCGCGACGACCCCGAGTCTTTGAAAAACAATATTATGGAGCTCGAGAAGAGAACAGTCAGAACTATTGATCGCTCCGGAGGTACCTATCTCCACACCTCGAGAACCAATCCAGGAAAAGTAAAATACGAAAACGTCCCTGAGTTTCTCAAGGACCAGGCGAAAGAAGGTGAACTTAATGACTTTACTGAGCACGTGCTGAGCAATCTGAAACATCTCGGCATTGATGTGCTGATACCCATAGGAGGAGACGACACGCTCAGTTATGGAGAGCGCCTTCACGAGGAAGGCTTTCCCGTAGTGGCGATTCCTAAGACCATGGACAACGACGTCCATGGAACCGACTATTGCATTGGCTTTTCCACCGCGGTGACAAGGAGTGTAAATTTCATCCATTCTTTGCGCACCTCCACCGGTTCGCACGAACGCATTGCTGTCATCGAGCTCTTCGGCCGCTACTGTGGCGAAACTTCGCTGATCTCAGCCTATCTTGCCAGTGCGGACCGGGCCATAATATCCGAAGTTCCTTTTGATCCTGAGAAACTCGCCCGTTTAATCATGGAGGACAAAGAATCTAATCCCAGCAATTACGCCATGCTTACTATCAGTGAGGGTGCACGCATGATAAGCGGCGACATGGTGCAGTACGGCGAGGCCGATGCTTATGGTCATCGCAAACTTGGTGGAATTGGGATGACGACCGGCGAGGTTTTGAAGAAACTAACCGGGCAGAATATAATTTTCCAACAGCTCTCGTACCTTATGAGAAGTGGGGCGCCGGATTCGCTTGACCTGATGGTGGCTGTGAATTATGCCAACATGGCCATTGACCTAGTTCTCAAAAAAGTGAGTGGCCGCATGGTCGCCTTGAGCCAAGGAGTGTACACAGATGTGCCCATGAGTACCATTACCAGCGGACAGAAAAGAGTTGACGTCAGAGAGCTATATGATACGGAACAATACCGACCCAAGGTCCGCCACGTCATGGGAAAACCCATGTTCCTCTACTAAAAGCATAGCGCACAGCGTAGAGCGTACCGTTTCGCTCATCAGACACTATCAACATAATAGGCACTGCATGAGACCGACCACATACTTGGTAGAGACACAGAGCATTATGTAACTTGTTTGTAGTCTGTTGCCAGCGATGGTCACTGGCAAGAGACTTGCATAAAACCTACCTTCTGATCGAATAACCCGGAAAAGTTACAACTCCTCAATGAATCAACATATATTTCTTACGCGGGGCGCTATGCGCTTTGCGAGACTGTGAGGCAACCGTGGCTACAAAAGCTGATATCCAAGAGCAACTAGAGAAGGAAAAGCTTCTCAATCGCATTACCCATCAGTTGCATGACGCCAGGGACTTGGATGAGATTCTGCTGTATTTAAAAGATGAAATTATCGCTCTTTTTGATGCAGAGAGAATCACCGTTTACGGTGTTGATCTTGAAAAGCGAGAAATTTTTTCCAAGATAAAGGAAGGCGATGAGATCAAGGAGATCCGTCTGAGCCTCGAAAAGACCAGCGTGGCTGGTCATACCGCGGTTTCCGGTAAGACTTTCAATATTGCCAATGTCTACGATTCAGATGAACTCAAGAAACTGGATGAAGATCTCAGGTTCGATGCTCACTGGGATCAGATTAGCGGATTCAAAACTTTGCAACTACTCTCCGGTCCTATTCTGTACAACAAGTATTTGAAAGGGGTACTCGAGGTAGTCAACAAGGTGGGTGGTGATAGATTCTCTCAAGAGGATGTGAAATACATGGGCGAAATATGTAGGGTTTTGGGACTCGCCTTCCACAATCAGAGCCGCATACAAAGACAACCCACGAAATTTGACTACCTATTGACCCAACAGATCATCAGTGAAGATGATCTCAACAAAGCCATGGCGAAAGTAAGAGAACAAAATGGAGACTTACCCACCGTTCTGGTCCACGATTTCAACGTGTCCAAGAAAGCTTTGGCCAGGTCGTTCGAAGCATACTACGGTGTCCCCTTTGTTTCTTACGATGAGAGGACCATCATTCCCACGGAACTGGTCAGGGGCCTTAATCTCGGATATCTGAGACGGAATTTCTGGGTTCCCCTGCAAAAAGAAGACGGTAAAATGGTCATACTGATCGATGATCCCCATAACGCCGAACGGGTCAAAGAAATTAAAGATCTCATGCATGCTGACGAATATGAGTTCAGGGTGGCCCTCAGAGAGGATATTCTCCAGTTCATTGACACTGCGCTCAGCGATGAGGCAGAAGCCACTTCGGTGAGGACGATTCTCGGTGAACTAGAGGGTGAGCATGAGGACAGGGAAGAGGAGGAACAGGAGCTACTGAATGAGAGTGATGCGGGTATAGTACGACTGGCCAACCAGCTCATTAAAGATGCATACGATCAGGGCGCCTCGGACATCCACATTGAACCTTACTTCGGCAAGCAGCCCACAGAGATTCGCTTCCGTCGGGACGGAGCCTGTTATAAGTACATGGACGTTCCCCACACCCACTCCCGGCCGTTGGTGAGCCGGGTCAAGATCATGGCTACACTGGACATCGCAGAGAAGAGGTTGCCGCAAAGCGGTAAGATAAAGGTTAAGTATGGCAAAAAGGATGTGGAGCTACGGGTGGAAGTTACACCTACGGCTGGGGGCAGAGAAGATGTTGTCCTCAGAGTCTTGGCTTCTGGCAAGCCGCTGCCCCTTGAGAAGATGGCTTTTTCAGAGGCAAATCTCAAGAAGCTTATAGATTTAGCTGAAAAACCATATGGAATAATACTGGTGGTCGGTCCTACGGGTTCTGGCAAGACCACTACTTTACATTCTGTTCTTGGACACATCAACCGACCGGAAGTTAAGATCTGGACTGCGGAGGATCCGGTTGAGATAACGCAATACGGTCTGCGCCAGGTGCAAACCCGCGCCAAGATCGGTTACTCCTTTGCGGAGGCCATGAGGTCATTCCTTCGAGCCGATCCAGATGTGATTATGGTGGGTGAGATGCGAGACGCCGAGACGGCCACCATTGGCTTAGAGGCATCCCTGACGGGTCATTTGGTGCTGAGCACACTGCATACCAACAGTGCCCCAGAGACGGTGACACGCCTCATTGACATGGGTATGAATCCGTTGAATTTTGCCGATGCATTGCTGGGTATCCTGGCTCAACGGCTGGTGCGAACCATCTGCCCGGAATGTAAAGAAGGTTACCACCCGGAGAAGCAGGAATTTGACCTTTTGGTGCAGGAGTATGGAGAAGATCTCTTTGATGAGCTAAACTTGGATTACAAGGACGACCTTCAGCTTTACCGCGGCCGTGGTTGTCATCATTGTAACGACAGCGGTTACCGGGGAAGAGCGGGCATACACGAGTTGCTCGTAGGCAGTCAAGAAATAAAAGAGCTTATCCAAAACAGGGCCCACATGGAAGAGATACGCAGAGCAGCCATAAACGAGGGCATGCGTACGCTGAAACAAGATGGAATTCTTAAGGTCTTCCAGGGACTAACCGATTTTTCTCAGGTTAGAAGGGTCTGTATTGTCTAGTGTTGAGGTTGTGGGTTTGTCCAAAATTGCATACTGAAGCTTCTGTTCATCGAGTCAGATACTTTTTCTCTAACCGCAATCTCCCTGAAGCCAGATGTCACATGTTATTATTTTTCCTGGAATTTAAAAGGCTAAAATTGTATGTTGGAATAAATGAAGACAACTAAGCTAGGAGGGAATAGGTGATGAGCGGAAAGAAGATTGTAATCATTGACGACGATCCGGAGATCTGCGATGCCATGAGCGAGATCCTCTCCGAATATGACTACCAAGTATTTACGGCCCTAGACACAAAGTCTGGTTACCAGCTTCTTTTGGAACAGAGACCAGATCTTCTCATTTTGGATATTATGATGGCAACCATGCACGAAGGTTTGGATTTTGCCACCAAGATGAAGGAAAGGGAGGGGGTATATGGCATGCCCATAATGATAGTTTCAGCGCGGCCACCGGCGGAAAAAGGCTACGGTCGGACTCTAGATGAAGACCTTGATTGGATTCATGCTGATATTTTTATGGAAAAACCCATCGAACCGGAAGAGCTCATTCATAATGTTAAAATACTCCTCAAAGACTAAAACTGATTCACGAGCCACTGGGTTGGTTCCCACTGATTCGAAATGTTGACGGTTGCCAGTGCTCTTATCCCGCGATGTCCACCGGCCATCTCATACGTCCAACCACAACTCTAACGAAGACTATCCAGTGGCACTTAGCAGCTGACAAGGAAAATCAGCTTTTACTCAATCAAGAAACACTGAGAAACCGTCATGTGGTACCGAAGCTTGGGTTGCAAGTTGATCTGTTCCGTGGGTGCTATTGCCATTTTGGTCATTGGCATTTACGCCTCAGTCAACATTAACACCCAGAGAGATCAACTGATAGAGGAAGTGATCCGGAACACAGGTCTGGTTAGTGACACCATCAAAAGAAGTATGCGCTATGATATGCTCCAGTACCAACCTGAGAGGCTGCACCGCGCCATCGACACCTTTGGTGCCCAGGAGGGAATCGAGAAGGTTCGCATCTTCAATTACGTGGGGGAGATCATCTACTCCTCTGACCGGGAGGAAATGGGAGCCATGGTGGACAAGTCGGCCGAGCAATGCTATGCCTGCCATACCCGAGAAAAGCCTTTCGAACGGCTGACTACTTCCGCGAGATCCAGGATCTTCAAATCTTCGGGCGGATACAGGGTCCTGGGGATGATCAATCCCATCTACAATGAGCCAGATTGCTATTCAGCTTCCTGCCATGTCCATCCTCAGCAGCAAAAGGTACTTGGGGTTATGGACATTGACGTTTCCTTGAACGAAGTGGACTCTGCCATAGGCATTACCAAAGAGAAGATGATCCTTTTCGCGGCGGTGGCTATTCTCAGCGTCTCTCTCATCATTGCTCTCTTTATTCAGCGATTTGTGAGTCGGCCCGTAAAGCAACTAGCGGAAGGGACCCAGCGGATTTCTTCGGGGGACCTCGCCACTCCTATAGCCATCTCATCCACGGATGAAATTGGCATTCTCGCCGCGTCCTTCGATGAAATGACAAAACGGTTGCGGAGCTCGGAGTTGGAGCTCAAGGCCTCCGAGGAGAAATACCGCTCCCTTTTCAACAACGATCCCAATCCAATTTTTGTTTTTGATCGTGAGACCTTCCAAATCATAGATGCCAATATTCGAACCACAGAAAAATATGGATTTTCCCGGGAAGAACTTCTTAACATGTCCTTTCTGGACTTGGGTGACGCAGAGGACGCTGAAAAAATCAAATCCTTAGTGGTGGAGGCCTGTATCTTTTTGCCTAAAATAAGGCATCGTAAGAAAGATGGAACCGCCATGCATGTGAACATTCATTCCTGTCCGCGGGATCATCTGGGAACAGAAGTGATCATCGCCAATATTGCTGACATCAGTGAGCGTATCGAGGCGGAGGCTCAACTCATTCAAGCCGGGAAAATGGCCACCTTGGGGGAGATGGCTG
>JAJDNB010000110.1 GCA_022340905.1 Deltaproteobacteria bacterium
TGCCCATTCCGCCAGGCCATTCCACGCCTGATACTGGCGGTCGGACTGGACCACGCCGAATTCCAGGTCACCCGACATGACTGCATTGACGTTGAAGACTGATCCCCCAGTGGATTCCACTGTGCAGCGAATCCCGTATTCCTTTCTTTTCTTGTTGACGATTCTGGCAATGGCGCCGCCTGTTGGGTAGTAAACCCCTGTGATACCACCGGTTCCAATGGTGACAAAGGTGGTCTTCGCCACCACAGGAGTAGGATTCACCATTATGCCAAGAGCCAAGCAGATGGCCGCAATGAGAGTAATTATTCCAATTCTCTTCATAGATTTTCTCCTATCTCTTAAAGGTTGGACGAACATGAGACCGTCAGGCCCGTGAAGCAGCTCTTTCACCTCCTTCCTTCATGGCCTTAATCATCAGGAAAAATCAAGATTGACATTCTTGACCCGGACGTTTTATGAATCGATGTCGCGAGACCATGGAGATGGGCGTGCCACCAGGTAACCATCCCGCGCTACCGCGGGATTGGTTCCGAGGCGTGCAAGAACTGTACGTCGCAGGGACCGACACCCGAGGGTGCGCCTGGAAGGACGGCTATATCCATGGTCACAGCAAGCTATTCATAGAGTGTCCGGGTTAGATTGGGACAGTGTCAAAGAGCCCCCGTTGGGGGAGATAGCGTTCAACGCTGTGTTATCTTACCTGTGTCATAAATTATGGTCAAGCACTAAGGGTGTATACCAGAGGAGGCGATCTTGCGAACTTGTTAGAATAGCTGATAATATTTGAGTTGGAGAGTCAGGAATGCTCCCCCTTTCCCGCGATTCCACCAAGCCCTTGCCAGATAAAGTTGTGGTCACTATCATCTAGGGGAACACCTTTTTTCCTGTGCTCTTCGGACTCCCTGTGGTTTAATCAAGTTAGCATAGAGCATGGAGCATAGAGCATAGGGAAAAAGATAGCTGGCAGTAGGTAGCTGACAGCGGGCAGCAAGTAGAACTCAGAGGTCAGATATCAGGTATAAAGTTGATCTCTGATCTCCGACTTCTGACCTCTGTGATAAACGACTTCAACGATTCATTCGACGCTATGCCCTTAGCGCTCTGCGCCATGCGAATTTCTACTGACTACTGTAAATTTTAGACATTTACTTGGGGTATCTTATGGCAAAGGTAGTGGGAATCATTCCCGCCCGTTACGACTCAAAACGACTCCCCGGCAAGCCTTTGGCCATTATCGACGACCGGCCGATGATTCAACACGTTTACCAGCGTGCCGCCCAGGCTGCCACTCTCGAAAGATTGGTTGTGGCCACAGATGATCCCCGCATACAAAAAGCAGTTGCTCAATTTGGCGGCGAGGTGCTCATGACCTCTCGCGAACACGCAAGTGGTACCGATAGAGTGGCAGAGGCAGCTCGTCAATTAATGCTCACAGATGATGCCATCGTAATCAACATTCAAGGTGACGAACCACTGCTCAGGGTTGAAATCATCGATAGCCTGGTGCGCAATCTTCAAGAAAATGACTCTGCTCCTATGGTCACTCTCGCCTATCCTGATAAAGACAAAAACGACTTTGTCGACCCTGCAGTTGTCAAGGTTGTCCTCGACGCAAGGGGGCGAGCTTTGTACTTTTCCCGCTCACCCATTCCTGCTGTCCGAGATTGGTCTTCACCCCCATCTTACTACAAGCATCTAGGCTTCTACGGCTATCGCAATGGCTTTTTGCAAGAGTTCGCCACGCTCTCTCCCGGGGTCTTGGAACAACTGGAAAAACTGGAGCAGCTCCGCGCCTTGGAACATGGGTTTTCCATTTCGGTGGTCGTTACCCTCTTTGACTCCATCTCCGTAGATTCTCCTGAAGATCTAACCCGGGTTCGAAAAATCATGGAGCAATAGTACGGCAGGTCAACCCCGGATCTTCAAGGTTTTTCCAGTATAACTATCTAGAAAGGTAACAGACTTAGTTTTACCGATAAAATTTTTGGCAGCTAAAATGCTTGCCATACTAGAGCAAAACGATTATGTTGTTTGATTCGCGGGCACCATTGTCAGCCAGTTTATTCTGTCACGAGGTGACTGACCACTGTGGTTAATTTAAACCAACCTAGGGTTACTTTGGTTCTGGAAGACGGCAGGACTTTTCACGGAAAGGCTTTCGCCGGAGAGGGAGAGACCCTTGGCGAAGTGGTTTTCAACACCGCCATGACGGGGTATCAGGAAGTGCTGAGTGATCCCTCCTACAAGGGACAAATAGTGGCCATGACCTACCCGCTCATTGGCAACTACGGTGTCAACGATGAAGACATGGAATCCCTTGCCATTCAGGTTGAAGGCTTCATTGTCCGCGAGTACATGCCCTATCCCAGTAACTGGCGAAGCCAGAAGACTCTCAGGGATTTCCTGGAGGAAGCCAAAATACTCGGAGTCGAGGGAATCGACACTCGGGCCCTTACCAAACACATTCGCACCGCAGGCGCCATGAAGGGAATTATGGCAACTGGTGACAGGAATCTCGAGGAATTGCTTCAGAAAGTGCGAGCTTATCCTGGACTCGTGGGGAGAGATCTGGTTGCAAACGTCACAACCCCCTCTCCGTATCTCTGGCAAGAGGGAAGAAGGGGTCTGGCGTGGAATCCTGGCATGAGCGGAGCAGATGTCTGGCCAGATCTAAAATACCCTTACAAGGTGGTGGCCATTGACTACGGGATCAAATATAACATCTTGCGCCATCTGGCCGGTCGTGACTGCCATGTTGTCGTGCTGCCTGCCAAGGCTCAACCAGCTGACATTCTAGCTCTGCAACCGGATGGTCTCTTCCTGTCAAACGGCCCGGGAGATCCCGCCGCCGTCACTTACGCCATCGAGACGGTCCGTGCCCTCATCCCCGAACTTCCCATCTTCGGCATCTGCCTCGGTCACCAGCTCCTCGGCTTGGCCATGGGGGGCACCACCTTTAAACTCAAGTTTGGACACCGCGGCGGCAACCAGCCGGTTAAGGATCTGCGCACTGGCAAGGTAGAGATAACCTCCCAGAATCACGGCTTTTGTGTGGACATACGTTCACTCGAGACCAAAGATGTTGAACTTACCCACATAAACCTAAACGATGAAACTCTCGAGGGTATGCGACACCGGAAATTGCCCGTCTATTCGGTCCAGTATCACCCAGAGGCGTCGCCGGGACCTCACGACGCTGCGTATCTCTTCGATGACTTCCTTGCCCTCATGCGGAAAAAGAGTTGGTGATGTGCCTTAATCTTGGGCGCGTACACGCGGAGCGCAAGATGACACGGGGACGGGGGGACACGACGACACGGGGAATTGATTAAACGCTGCTGAGCAACTATGGTTGCGGGGTGACAAAGATTAGAGTGATTCAGAAGCAACACGATTACTCGCCTTCTCACCGTGTCTCCGTCTCGCCGTATTTCCGCATCACAATCTTCGGCGATCGGCGTGGTAATACCTCACCCAAGGGAGCAATGAAGAACTAGCCTTGGTTTAACCAAACCCATGCCTAAACGAACAGACATACATAAAATCCTGATCATCGGGTCAGGTCCTATTATCATCAGTCAAGCATGTGAGTTCGACTACTCGGGCACCCAGGCCTGCAAGGCCCTTAGAGAAGAGGGCTTTGACATCGTTCTCATAAACAGCAACCCCGCTACTATAATGACCGACCCTGAGATGGCCCAACGGACCTACATCGAGCCCATTACCCCAGAATGTGTCGCCAAAGTCATTGAGCGAGAGAGACCGGACGCCCTCCTGCCCACACTTGGAGGCCAGACCGCACTCAACGTGGCGGTTGCCGTAGGCGAGATGGGTGTCTTTGATCGGTTTGGGGTAGAGGTAATAGGCGCTTCTTTGCCGGTGATTAAGAAAGGTGAGGACCGTGAACTTTTTCGTGCCGCCATGGAGAATATCGGGTTGCGAGTGCCAGTCAGCAGAATTGCTCGCTCCATGAAAGAGGCCCGCCGAGCCGCAGAGGAGATGGGCTATCCCCTCATTATTCGTCCATCCTTTACCTTGGGGGGCACCGGAGGAGGCGTGGTTTACAACAGAGAAGATTTGGAAAACATGGCCCGTGCCGGCCTGGATGCCAGCATGATCGGGACAATTATGCTGGAAGAATCAGTTTTGGGATGGAAGGAATTCGAATTGGAGGTCATGAGGGACCATATGGACAACGTGGTTATCATTTGCTCCATTGAAAACTTCGATCCTATGGGCATTCATACCGGCGACAGCATTACGGTGGCTCCGGCTCAGACCCTTACCGACCGTGAATATCAGGCCATGCGCGATGCATCTATTGCCGTTATCCGTGAGATCGGAGTGGAGACCGGCGGTTCAAACATCCAGTTTGCCATTAATCCGGATACCGGTGAAATGGTCATTATAGAGATGAACCCCAGGGTGTCGCGCTCCTCCGCCCTCGCCTCAAAAGCCACTGGTTTTCCCATCGCCAAAATCGCCGCTAAACTGGCGGTTGGCTATAGTCTGGACGAGATTGCCAATGACATCACCCGGGAAACCCTGGCTTCATTTGAACCAACCATTGACTATTGCGTGGTGAAAATCCCGCGCTGGACCTTTGAGAAGTTCCCCCGCACTCAAGATTTCCTCACTACATCAATGAAATCGGTGGGTGAGACCATGGCCATCGGCCGGACTTTCAAGGAAGCACTACAAAAGGCGGTGCGCTCATTGGAAATCGGCCGTCACTCCCTGGACAGCGGCTTGGCAGCAGAGTCTCTGAGTGACCCAGAGTGTGGGAGTTTGATCCGCAAGAAACTCCGCGAGCCGAATTCGGAAAGGCTTTTTTTTCTAACCGCTGCTATGCGTGCAGGCATTCATCTTGAGGAAATATACCAACTCACCAAGATTGATCCTTGGTTCCTTTACAATATAAAACAAATTGTGGACTTCGAGGACCACTTGCGACAAAACGAGTTGACCGATGATCTCTTGCATCTGTCCAAGACTTTTGGTTTTTCCGACCGCAGATTGGCCGAGCTCACGGCCACTGATGAGGAGACCATCCGTTCGCTAAGAGACAAAGCTGACATCATTCCAGTATATAAACTGGTGGACACCTGTGCCGCAGAGTTTGAAGCGTATACACCTTACTACTATTCGACTTACGAAACGGAGGATGAATCGAGACCGAGCGAGGTGAGAAAAATAATGATTCTGGGTGGCGGTCCCAACCGCATCGGCCAGGGGATAGAATTTGATTATTGCTGTGTCCATGCCTCTTTCGCCTTGCGTGAGGAGGGGGTGCAGTCGATCATGGTCAATTCCAACCCGGAGACAGTGAGCACCGACTATGATACCTCAGATAAGCTTTACTTCGAGCCTCTCACATTCGAAGACGTACTTCACATAGTCCAGCGGGAAAAACCGGAGGGCCTCATTGTCCAGTTCGGTGGTCAAACGCCATTGAACCTCGCCGTTCCTCTGGCCAAAGCTCAGGCGCCTATTATCGGAACCACCCCGGACAGTATTGATCGAGCCGAGGATCGCGAGCGCTTCCAAGCTCTTCTCAACAAGCTTGGCCTGCGGCAACCCAAGAACGCCATTGCCACCACTGCTGCCGAGGCCTTAGCGGCAGCAGCCCGAATCGGCTACCCCGTGCTCGTAAGGCCATCCTACGTTTTGGGCGGTCGCGCCATGGAAATAGTTTACCAACAAGAGCAACTAGAAGACTTTATTCAACAGGCGGTCCACGTCGCCACCGGCCACCCAATCCTTGTAGATCAATTCCTTCAAGA